>JAQBYK010000029.1 GCA_027622635.1 bacterium | reverse complement strand
CCGGGCTCAAAGTATTCCTTGAGCACATCAAAGTTTCCCAATAAATAGTCCTCCAATTTCGCGGCGGAAAGCCTCCTTCTATCTTGCAATCGATCAATCTTATCCTCATGTTTAAGAATTTCTCTTTCAAGTGAGTCAATTTTCCTAATTAAAGCCTTTATTCTGTCTTTTGAAACAATTCCTCCTATTCCTTTAAGGTCGGCATTATAAAGCCTTGCACCCTCCAGATAATCCTCCGCGCGATCTGCGACTTTAGTGGGATTCACGGTCCTTGCCAAATTTTTGAGTGATCGATGGAGTCTCATACAAGGAATTTATCAAAAATATTCTAACACAAATTTGGTATTTAGAAATCAATATCTTTCATAAAGACACAAAAATCGCTACAATTTAAACATGAAAAGAACAGGAACCGAACATGTAGCGTGGAAGGAGAAGAATGTGTACTTATGCTGGCCCTCGGGGCGATAATGCTGATCAAACCCGAGCTTCTGATATTTTAAATGGCTACCCTACTTCAAATTACTGGTTTATCTAAGTCCTATGGTGGACAGGTGATTTTGGATAATGCCAGTTTTGTTGTTAACGATAGGCAAAAGATTGGGGTGATTGGTAGAAATGGTGTGGGAAAGTCCACTTTATTTAAAATTATTGATGGTACTGAAGACTATGATGATGGGCAGGTTAATATCCATGATATTACGAACATTGGTTTTCTAAAACAACACAACGAATACGACGATAATGACAGCGTTATGGAATTCTTGATGAGATCCAGTGGAAAGCAGGATTTTGAATGTGCGAAAGTTGCAGGAAGTTTTCAAGTAAAGAATGAGACGCTGGATGCAAAAGTTGTATCTCTTCCTGGAGGATATCAAATGAGGGTTAAGTTAATTGCAATGTTACTGGAGGAGCCAAATTTGCTACTTCTGGATGAGCCGACGAATTACTTGGATCTCTCAACTCAGATTCTACTGGAAAAATTTCTGGAGAATTATAAAGGAAGTTTCCTTTTGATCACTCATGATCGCGAGTTTATAAAAAGAACTTGTAATGAAACTTTAGAAATCGAGCAAGGAAAGATAACCCTTTATCCACGCCCGATAGAGGAGTATTTGGATTATAAAGAGGAACAACTTTCAACAATTGAAAGACACAATGTGAACATCGAAAAAGAGAAAAAGCATCTACAGAAATTCGTAGATAGATTCGGAGCCAAAGCCAGCAAAGCTTCTCAGGCTAAATCAAAAATGAAACAAATAGATAGGCTTAAAACAATTGAGGTGCTGCATCCTTTGAGTACAACAAGAATAACTATTCCTAAGGTGGAAGATAAAAAGGGTATTGCCTTGGAGCTTGATGATTTGGAGATCGGTTACAGTAACGCATCAGTGGCACAGAAAATCAATTTGGACATTGAAAGAGGGAAAAGAATCGCTGTACTCGGAGATAATGGTCAGGGTAAAACAACCTTTCTGAAAACCCTTGCAGGTGAAATTGACGAGCTTTCTGGTACTTATAAGTGGGGTCACAATATAAATATTGCATATTACGCACAGCACATTCCTGCAACCCTGAATTTTGACGAAACTGTTAAGGCTTACCTTAAAAGGGTGTCCCCATCAGATGTCACAGAGCAGGAAATTTTCAAAATGGCAGGAAACTTTTTGTTTAAAGATGAAGCATTGAAAAAGAGGATCCCAGTATTGAGTGGAGGTGAAAAGGCCAGACTTTGTTTAGCCACAATTTTGCTACAAAAAAATCAGGTCATCTTGCTTGATGAGCCGACTAATCACTTGGATTTTGAAACGGTTGAAGCATTGGCGGAGGCCTTGAAAGACTCCAATGTGACAATACTATTTGTAAGTCACAATCGTACTTTTGTGGAAATCGTGGCAAATGGCATTATTGAAGTGAAAAATGGCAGGATCAAACGCTACAATCATAACTATGAAGAGTACGTTTACCACCTTCAGAGAGAAATTGAGGAAGATTTGGGAATAGCCAGTGCACCTAAGTTTAAACTCGGGAAGGATGAAAGAATTGATTTGAGGAAGAAAATTAAGGAGGCTAAAAAATCTCTCAAATTACTGGAAAAGGAGCTCAAGAAATTGCAGGAAGAAAAAGCGGATTTATTGCAGTGGTTTGAGGAAAACTATAAGAAGTTCTCAGAGGATAAAAATAGGCGTTTGACAGAAGTTGATAAAAGGATAGTTGAAATTGAAGGCGAATGGCTTGAACTGGAGCTTGAGTTAGAAGTTATCTCATAGCTTAGCCATTTTGAGGTTGCTTAACTTGTCAGGTCATGATAGGGTCTACAGGTCATAACATCTTGTTGTCCAAGGGGAGCATAGTCGAGTTCCATTACTAGACATTCAAAGTTTGATATCTATTAATATTCTTACCATTACACAATGCAAGAAGGAACTATCGTTCGTCTAACGGACAAAGGATTCGGATTCATCTCTCGAGAGGGAGAGGACAAAGATCTTTTTTTTCATTCAAATGAGCTTGTAGACGTAGAGTACAACGATCTTAACGAAGGAGACAAAGTAACTTTCGAAGTTGCTGAAGGTCCTAAAGGTCTAAACGCTACAAAAGTAAGCAGAGTTTAATCCTCTGTAACTTTCAAGTTTAAGCACCAATTTCTTTGCATCACTTGATCCAAAGAGTTGGTGCTTTTGAAAAAAATAATGTATGTTTCTGAAACATGAAACAAACAAAAATCGAAATCAATGATGATTTTAAGAGAGCCTTGGATTTAATGGAAAACTCCGACAAAAGCCTGTTTATAACGGGTAATGCCGGAACCGGAAAATCAACTTTATTGGAATATTTTAAGGAAACGACGTATAAAAAAGTCGCTATACTTGCACCGACGGGAGTAGCTGCTCTTAATGTAGAGGGGCAAACTATACATTCTTTTTTTCTTATTCCACCCAATATAACTCCAGACAAAGTTCTGGAACACAAATTAAATGCAAAGCGCATAAAATTAATCAGCAATTTGGACATGATTATAATTGATGAAGCATCAATGTTAAGAGCTGACCTATTGGATTGTATTGATGTTTCGCTAAGGTTTTATAGGCAAGAAGAATCCCTGCCTTTCGGCGGCGTTCAGATGGTTTTTATTGGTGATCTATACCAATTGCCACCTGTCGTGGCCGGACCTGAAGAAAAGGATCTTTTCAGTAATCATTATAATAGTCCATATTTCTTTTCTGCAAAATCTCTTCAAAATTTCGACATGATTTTCTTGGAACTTGAAAAAATTTACCGGCAAACTGACAACAGTTTCATAAGTCTTCTAAACAAGGTGCGAGATAATAGCATCAATCAGCAGGAACTCAGCCTACTAAATCAGCGTCAAATAACAAATGGCCAATTATCAGAAAATAAGGAATTCGTTATAACACTGACAACAACAAATGCTGCAGCAGATCAAAAAAACCTAGAAGAGTTAAAAAAGCTGAGCGCATCATCAAAGTCATTTTCTGGAGAATTAGAAGGAGAATTTTCAAATCGCAGCCTTCCAACACAAATGGAACTCGAACTTAAGGAAGGTGCGCAAGTCATGATGTTAAACAATGATCCTGGAGGACGTTGGGTAAATGGTAGCATTGGAAAAATTTCTAAAATAACTTGGGATGATTTGGAAATGGATGATGTTCTAATGGTTAATCTGGACAACGGAAAGAAGGTGAAAATCTGTAAATATGATTGGAATATTTACAAGTACTTCTTTAACGAAGATACTCAGAAAATAGATACGACAATTGCAGGATCATTTCATCAATTTCCTCTTCGTCTCGCTTGGGCGGTAACAATTCATAAGAGCCAGGGGAAAACATTTGAGAAGGTAATAATTGATATTGGTCGCGGCACTTTCGCACATGGACAAATCTATGTAGCACTAAGTAGATGTACCAGTTTGGAGGGAATCACTCTCAAAAAACCAATTGAGAAAAGACACATTTGGATGGATTACAAAATTACGCGTTTTTTTGAGTCGCTGCGCCAAGAGCGCTCAACCCAGCCAATCGACCAGTGGCCCATGCAATCTGAAGATTATATCCTCCAGTAAATCCATCAACATCGAGTAATTCTCCCCCAAAAAATAGACCTGGGCAAATTTTTGATTCCATAGTTTTTTGATCCACTTCTTTTAAATCCACGCCACCCGCAGTGACGATTTCAGAGCCTGGAGTGCGTTCATTCAGTGTCATTTCAAAATTCTTTAAAGCTTCAATACAACGATTAAGGTCTTTTTTGGCAACTTCACTCACTATTTTTGATCCATCCAAGGAAAGATTACGAAATATTACTGTCAATATAGATTTTGGAAGGAAATCTTTGAGGATTCGAAGCAATGATTGCTTTGGGTTTTGCTCAATCTTCTTGAAAATTTTCTCACTTAAAGCTTGATAATCCATGGAAGGCACAAAGTCGATAAATAACTTTAATGGATGTTCGTCTGTACATTCTTCAAAAGCAGACAAAGATGAAAGAGCAAAAATTCCAGGACCGCTTACACCTTTATGCGTGAATAAAAATGGTCCAGAAAATTCACTTTTCTCTCGCCCTACAAGTCTCAATTTTGCATTTTCTATACTTACACCAGCTAAATCCGAAATCCAGGGCTCAGAGGCAGAAAAGGATGTCAGAGTCGCAGCCAGAGGCTTAATACTATGTCCAAGTGACTGTGCAAATGCATATCCATCACCAGTTGAACCAGTATGGCGGTATGCGTGTCCGCCCGTTGTGAGAATTAGCTTGTCGCAATAACGCGACTCACCATCCTCAAATGACACTTTAAAAGCATCACCCTCTTTCTCTACCTTCACTACAGAAGTTTTAAGTAGAACGTCGACATTCTTGTCCTCAAAAAGCCGCTGAAACATTTCAGTTATATCGGTGCCCTTATTCGATTGGGGAAAAATCTTTTTCCCTTCAGTCTTCAGTGGAATTCCGTGATTTTCAAACCATTCGTACACATCTGAAGGTGTAACCTCATGCATACAAAACCTAAGCCATCGAGAGCCACGAGGATATGAGCTCATCAGGCTTGGCATTTCATTGTCAGCAGTAGTCACATTACAACGGCCACCACCAGAAATAATGACCTTTCGGCCAAGTACTGCATTTTTTTCCACAATACAAACTTCAGCCTCAGTGTCACTTTCTGCAATATAGGCCGCTGCCATCAATCCAGCAGCACCTGCACCAACAATTAGTATTTCCATAAGTATAAACAAAGAAAAACAGGCTTAGAGTAGCATCAAATCCTTTGTCCTAATAGTATTAAATGCTGAATAAAGAAGTGAAGTGCACCTCAGCAATATTGTGCCTTTATCAATTTGAAAGTGTAATATAGGGACATTATTACATTATGAAAATAAATATGAAATTAATTCAAAAGAAACACTACTGGAAGGTCATACCAAGATTAGCTGAAATACTTTTTGTGTTAGGCCTTGTTGGTGGTATCTCGTTCAGGATATTGATATTTTTGCGGCCATTAGGTGAAGATATTGTAACCATGGTTTGGTATATTGGAATTATTTCCTACATTATCTTTTTCTATTTTCGAATTATAATTGAAACCCATCGTAAAGAAATCTGCTCTAACGAAGGTTTATTTGATAGGTTAAAGGCGAACAAATTGAATGATGAGGATTCCAAAATAATATTTGACGTATTGCAGTCCCAATGCAGATCAAAAATTAGATACAATTACATGATATGGTTTGGATTGTCAGTATTATCACTAATCGCAGCACTCTTCTTTGTGTAGAAAGGTAGAGAATACAAATAGCCCACAATAAAATGATTGAGAACTATTCCAGTAAAGATTATTCCCTAACCTCCTATTTTTCGTAGGCAATACTTTTTGCACGATCGCCCTCATATATAAATATATTCAAATCAACAAATAAAGTAAGTAACAATTGTCACAAAATAAAAAGTTTCTCTCCAATTTTGTCAAATAAGAAGAGAAAAGAAGTAAAGCAAGAGTGACCGCTGTCAACAAATATTCGGAATTCGATTTAGATGAAATGAAAAAAGATAAATTTTGTTTGCCGAGGCTGCAAAACTATTAGAAATGACTAGAATCAACGCTCAACTTTTTTATTTTCTTCTACTTCCTCCTCTTCAGTATCATCGTTCTCAACAAAAATTGCATAATACTCACCCTCGAAATTTGAAAAGGAATACTTATCAATATCATCACTTACAATAGTTTCAGGAGTTAACTCAGTATTGCCATTTTTCACATTATCAACCTTCGCCCAAAGAAGGATGCCTTTACCAGGAATACGCTGATAATAACCAATATTACAACTTAAATCACCAAACGCCGTCTCTTCATGGAGAGTATTAAGCATATCTGCATCAACAACGCTAAGATCCTCAATACACATTGATTCTTCTGGAAGAAAACCGCTTTCAAGTAAACCCACTATCAAAGCAGCTTGAGTCTTCCGTAGTATTACTGCCCTTTGCGCATCCTTCGCATTTGAAGCAGACCCTTCCATCTGTTTCTGGTAGAGACCAACCAAAGCTAGCACAGGGACTTCAAAAATAATTGAGAAGGTGAGTTCCTTTAGTTCAACGTCCATTTCAGCACCTGGTGGAACAGAAGGAATGTTTTTAAATAAATCTTCTATTTTAGGAATACTGTCCTCCAAACTACTCAAACCCTCTTCATAGAATTCTTTAATTTCCTCGAGTTCATCGTCAGAAGCATCCAAAGTCTCTCCCATACCCGCACCTAAATCCTCAAAAAATTCTGCAATCTCATCTTCTGCTACCAACTCACTGACCAAAGCTATAATCAACTTTCCACTTTCCAAATTAATGAATAGTCCATTAGATTTGCTATACCTAAGTAATGACATGGCTTGAAGAGCTTCTGTTCGATCGTCAGGTTCAGAATGCAACAAAATAGGATTATCTCCAGCCTGAAGCAAACCAGCAGCATGGGCAACTGGGAAAAAGGATTTATCTTCCACCACATTTTGCGCCAGCGGTGGTGCTGCCAGTAATGCATTCAAAATAAGTGAATTAATATTGAAATCCGGAATGGCAATTGCATCAAAAACCATGACAATCTGATCATCTACGTGATCAGCACCAATATTCTCAATTAGAGGATTATCATATAAAGAACCACTAAGGCCGTCAAACCCGCCGCCTGAGCTCATAATAATTATGTTTCCATCAATTACTATATCAGCATCAAAAAGATTAGGCTGAGAAACAAGCCATTCTTTGACGCTCGCTGCACTTTCTTCAGAGTCAAATTGCAGAGCAGCTGCCATGACTTCATCGCGCCCTTCTTTCTTAGCTAGGAAAATGGCATTTTTAAAAGACTCTACATCAATTGGTACATCAAAATTCTCTAAAATATCAATAATTTCTGAATCATTTCTCACCAAAATCAAGGCTTGAGCATCCTCCCCAACTGCATATTTCTCAAGTCCAGGTGGCAATGATAAAGCAACACCACTACTGCCACCAAAGAATTTCTGATAAGCAAAATAACCGGCAGCGGAAAGACCCAAAAGAACAACAATCAAAACAATAACCTTCCAAACTGATCCACTCTTGGAGAGGGGAGAAGGTTCAACCACAGGAGGAGGTTGAGGAGTAAGATTATCCATACCAAAAGCATAGTCTATTTTAGGTCTAGCGTGCAACACAAATTTTCATTAGACTCTATCATCCAAATAATATAAATTCCAATTGGGCTTAAATTTTACATATGGCAGGATACGCAGACGTTGTGTTAGGACTTCAATATGGAGATGAAGGAAAGGCAAGAATTGTTGATAATCTTGCTCCGGGTTATGATATAGTGGCACGTTTTAATGGTGGAGCTAATGCCGGACATACAATTGAAACTAAGGAAGGCGGAAAAGTAGCACTCAACCAAATACCTTCAGCAATCTTTTACGAAGACAAGCTTCTTTATATTGGGTCAGGTTGTGTAGTCAACATTGAAACTGTGGCAAATGAAGTGGATAAAATTGAAAAACTTGGATTACCCTTAAAAGATCGTCTAAAAATCTCATCTCAGGCTAGCATTGTGCAACCTCATCACATTCTCATAGATGCTCAAATGGGCAAGACTATCGGCACCACAAAAAAAGGTATTGGCCCTTGTTATGCGGACAAAGCATATAGAATGATGGGGGATAGAATTGTAAACATAAGAACAGGTGATTTATACGATGACCCAGATCACTTTTTTGGTTTAATGGAGAAGAATCTAGAAGCTGCTACAAAAATGTACAACCTGGACAGTAATTTTGATTTTAACAAACTAAAAGAAACCTTTAGAAAAATTCGACAATTTATAGAGCCGGATACTCTGTTCATTTCAAAGAGAGTCAGGGGTGGAGCAAATGTGCTATTCGAAGGAGCTCAGTCCTGCATGCTTGATGTGACTAAAGGATCGGTTCCTTATGTTACCTCAAGTAATACTATTGCGGCCGCAGCATATTTTGGTGGGGATCTTTCACCAAATTTTCATCGTAAAACCATTGGAGTCGCAAAAGCTTTGATGTCTAGAGTGGGACATGGACCATTTGCCTCGGAATTTGGTGGAAAACAATCGGAAGATTACTGTATGCAATCAGAGGGTGACGGACCTAGATACGGTAGATCGGTTGAGGAAAAATATGACATAGATGATCTAATAAAATCAGAAGATGAATTTGAGATGAGCAAGGCCCTTCGCATTCTCTCAAGCGAATACGGCACTGTTTCAACAAGACCGAGAAGAATCGGAGCACTGGACATGGTGCAACTAAATTATGCTATCCAAATGAACGGAGTAAGCGAATTGGCAATAACCAAATGCGATCTGTTAAATGAGTTCTCAAAGACCTCAAAGGGGAAAGTGCCATTGGTTACGTCGTATGAGTTGGATAATGAAATAATAGATTACGTGCCTGGGTCAACAAGCGCATATTACAGAGTAAAAAAACATACTGAGTATTTTGATGCGTTTTCAGAGGACATCTCAGAGCTAACAGATGCTTCACAGTTGCCTCAAGCACTCAAAGACCTTCTAAAAAACATTGAAGACCAAACCGGTACAAAAGTAGCCGGCATTGGAGTCGGTCCACAAAGAAGACAATATATAAAATTCTAATGGAGGAAGAAGCACTCAAATATCACAGCAGTTCACCGGCTGGCAAATTAAAAATAGCGGCGTCAAAACCATTAAAGACACAGGATGATCTGTCTCTTGCATATACTCCATGGGTGTCCAAACCATGTTTAGAGATAAAAGCTAATACTGAAGACGTATGGAAGTACACAAATCGTGGGAATACTGTCGCTATCATAAGTGATGGCACGGCAGTACTTGGACTTGGAAACATAGGTCCGGAAGCCGGACTTCCGGTTATGGAGGGTAAGTCGGTTTTATTCAAAAAATTCTCAGATGTGGATGCTTATCCACTTTGTCTCAGGCTTGGCAAAGAAAACTACCTGGAAGATTTCATGACCGCAGTAAAATCTCTTGAGCCAAATCTT
Organism: bacterium; assembly: GCA_027622635.1. Lineage (GTDB taxonomy): Bacteria > Patescibacteriota > Gracilibacteria > UBA1369 > LOWO2-01-FULL-3 > JAQBYK01. The sequence continues at coordinate 1,744 of JAQBYK010000029.1, read as the reverse complement.
GGAGGAATAAATCTCGAAGACATAGGGGCACCACTATGTTTTGAGTTGCAAACCAGACTGGATAAAGAGATGTCCATACCTGTTTTTCATGACGACCAGGACGGTACGGCGGTAATAATGCTGGCAGCTTTGATAAATTCTTTAAAAGTAGTGGGAAAAGAGCTTAGGAAAATAAAGATATTAATCAACGGCGCAGGCGCAGCAGGTATATCAATTGCTCGCTTGCTCATACATTATGGTATATCTAAAGAGCAAATTTTCATGTGCGACAGCAAAGGGCTAATCACAAAAAACAGAGACAATCTTAATAAATATAAGGAAGAATTCGCGCAACAGGGTGAAGGTAGCGAAACCACAACCTTGGAAGAAGCGATCAAAGGCTCAGATGTGTTTATAGGAGTTTCCGCACCGGACGTATTGAGCGCAAATATGGTGAAATCCATGGCAAGCGACCCGATTATTTTTGCGGCCGCCAATCCTGTCCCCGAGATTATGCCTGATAAGGCCAAAGAAGCGGGAGCAGCCATAGTCGCGACAGGTCGAACTGATTTTCCAAACCAGGTAAATAATGTCCTGGGATTTCCGGGTATTTTCAGGGCGACACTGGACACACGATGCCACACAATTAACAAAGAAATGAAAATTGCAGCCGCAGAGGCACTGGCTCAGCTAACTACAGAACCATTGGAAGGGCAGATTAAGGATATAGTGGAAAACGCTTATCCGGAAGATACTCAGGCGGGAATTTTCAAAGGTGAGAATCCTCTAAAAAACTCTTACATCATTCCAAAAATATTTGATTTGCGCGTTGTGCCTCGAGTTGCCAAAATGGTAGCAAAAGCGGCTATGGAATCAGGTGCGTCAACAATCAATATCGACGATATCGACGCCTACGAAAATGAAGTATTTAAAAGAATACTACCTAACTGGCAATAGAAAATGCAAACTCTCACATTAAAGCCACAGGAAACTTTGGTTGTTGTTATGGATGCACTAAAGGGAATAGCAGATCAAGACGGACGATTTGGCAAAGACTTCGGATTACCAGAATTACGGGAAATAAGAAAAGCACTAATAAATTGTCAGGACTTTGTAGATTCCTTACCGGATGCAGCCAAAGTACTTTTTATACGTTCAGAATACACACCTGATCAGTTTGCACCAGGCGCTGTTCCACCTTCAGTGACTCCTTTGTCGGATTGGGATAATGCAAATGACTCAAAGTGGGCAGATGGGATTAGTCCCCCAGAACACGCGAAAATTATTACAAAACATGATAATGATGCTACAAAAGAAGAAGAATTCCGTACTTGGATAATGAGCCAAGTGGCTTCAGGAGTTAGAAATGTCATATTTGGTGGAGCAACTACAACTTCTTGTATTAAACAAACTTCCATATCGCTGCAAAAGGCATTGGCGGAACATAATGTACAATGCATTATCCCCTTAGATTTGGTAGGTGCTCGCACTTCTTACAACATAAGACAAGTAATTGATGAGATTCGATCAGCCGAAGTTAAAATTCTTTCCTCAATTGATCAAATCGGATTTTCATCTTAAAGGATATTTTGATATACTCCCTTAGCTATGGAGGAATTTCACAGTTTGCTGATCCTGATGGTCGTTGTTTGGGTGATGGGAAAGATTTTCAGAATGATCTCTCTACCCGTCATTTTTGGTGAACTTCTTGGCGGGATCATTGTTGGACCACTTGTGCTTGGGCTTGTAAGCCCGGATAGCGCGA
>JAQBYK010000028.1 GCA_027622635.1 bacterium | reverse complement strand
GGTAAACTGCGGTAGAACTTTCTTCCACCACTCCCTGGTGAGTTTTAAACATCATGTTAAATGCTCGCGCTTCGGTGAAATCGCACTTGCCGCATTTAGGACATTTGAGGTTTTCCTTCTTAATAATTTCGCCAATTTCCTTTAATGATTTTCCCGCAGCTTTTTCAATTCCCAGATTTTCTTCAATGAGTTTATCTCCTCTAATTCTTTCTTTGCAGTTTTTACAATCCATGAGTGGATCCGAGAAGGATGATAGGTGCCCGGATGCTTCCCACACTTTCGGATTCATTAGGATTGAGGAGTCTACTCCAACAATGTCCGCCCTTTGTTGTACGAATGTTTTCCACCAAAAATTCTTTATGTTTTCTTTTAATTGAATCCCATAAGGCCCATAATCCCAGGTGTTTGCGAATCCCCCATATATATCCGAACCAGGGAAGATAAATCCCCTTCTTTTGCATAGTGACACTACTTTTTCCATTAGATCGTTCATGATTTGCTATTTATTATTATTGTTATTGGTCCCTCATTTCTAAGAGTTACGTTCATCATAGCACCAAAAATTCCGGTTTTCACCTTTATCCCCTTTTCTTTCATTTTGTTAATAAATTCTTGATACATCGGCTTTGCAATTTCCGGTTTGGCTGCTTGATTGAAATCGGGTCTACGACCTTTTTCACAGCTTGCATAAAGTGTGAATTGTGAAATTATAAGTGCTTCTTTTTTTGTATCCAATATGGATTTTTCGAAATGTTTCTCACCTTCTTCAAATAATCTGAGATTTGATATTTTTTCGACCAGATAGTCGATATCCGCTGACGTATCATCATTGTTGATGCCTACCAGTATTACCAGTCCGGACTCAATTTCAGAATGTATTTGATTATTGATTTCTACATTTGCTTTGCCTGATTTTTGAATAACAGCTCTCATTCTTTCTTTTTTTGCTTGTTTTTAAAATCAAGTATCGCGTTTGATAAGACATTGAGGAATGATTCTGCGGTTTTATGACTCATATTCACCCTACTCACTATTTTTATCATCGGTTCAGGCATATTTGGCATTGTATATGCCATGTCCAGGATTACTTCGTTGTTGTTTACGTGCACTGAAACCGCATTTGAGTAAACACCTGCCTCTAACTCTTCTCTGAGTTTGACTTTGTATTGTTTCTTATCACTCATATTATTTGATTAATTATTTTACTTTTTAAAGTTATCATCAAGACCTTGCTGTTGTAAACTCTTCAACAACACTTATTGCAGGTTACAATATTGATTTTGCACACAAAGATTTGATTCCAAAAGCTTTGAAGGTCAAAATTGGCTCATTTAAAGAATCTAATGTTAGAATTCTCAGTTCAAATGGAAACAAGAAGAATCATTGTGAATGGGACCAGTATTGAGTTTCCCAACAAAGAGATGAATTTGTTGATTTATTTTTTGCAGAATAGTGGCAAGGTTTTGACCAGGACTCAAATATTGGAGGATGTTTGGGACAGAAATATTTGTTGCAGCACAAATACCGTTGATGTACATGTTAGTAAGCTGCGGCAAAGGATGAGGCCACATATTTCCAAACAGGTTATTAGAACCATATATTGTGCCGGTTATATATTCGAACCTTAGCTTCAAATTATTAAACAAGGAATCATTTTGGCAAGTATTACAAGACCTTTTTTTTGCTCCTTTAGCAAAAAGTTTTTATAATCGGACTACCTCATTACTTAATAATCTCATTCCATATGTATAGCACCAGCGATGCGCCTGTTGTTAGTAGTTTGTCAGAGCTAGCTCCTTTAGTAGAGAACTTACTACTTCTTTTGTCTGAAAAGGAAAAGGCTGTAGTTAATAAAAGGTTTAATCTAAATGGTAAAGGGCGATTTACACTTGAACAAATTGGCCGAGAATTTTCTGTGACGCGTGAAAGAATCAGGCAAATTGAAAAGAATGCGTTGATGAAAATGAAGCGAAATGTATTCAACACCTCGTTGCATGAGATCCATTCCTATGTTTTGCAATTGCTTTCAAAACACGGTGGACTATACAGAAAGTCTGCTTTGATTGATGAACTTTTAACTTTAGTTCCCGCTGACAAAACCGACTCAATTAATCGAGAAAGTTTGGATTTGTCTTTAGTTTTGCATGAGGATATTGAATGCGTTGGTAATACAATTAATTTTCATCCTCATGTTAAAGAGTCTAAATTGGCTGAGTTCACCCTGAAGCATGCATCTAATCAGCTAATTAATCAGTTGCAAAAATATGGAGATGCCGAAAATGTAAATCGTGTACATGCTGATTTAAGTACTGTTTTTTCTGAGATTGATTTTGATTTGACCAAAATGAGGTCGCTTATTGATATTGATAAGCGGTTAACACTTTTGGGTAATGATGCCGTTGCTCTTATGGAATGGCGTCATATTCATCCAAGGACTCTTAGGGATAAGATATTATTTGTTCTAAGAAATGAAAGAAAACCTCTCCACTTTGTAGAAATTGCAAAAAGTATTGATGCTGCAAATTTTGATAATCGGTCCGTTAATTTGCAGGCTGTTCACAACGAGTTAATCAGGCATGACAATTTTGTCCTCATTGGTCGTGGTATTTACGCTCTTTCCGAATGGGGTTATGAGAGGGGTACTGTTGCTCAGGTTATCCACAAAATACTTGAGGAGAAAGATGAACTGTCTCAGGATGAGATAGTTGATTTGGTTTTGAAGCAGAGGCATGTTAAGAAGATTACTATTGTGCTTGCACTTAAGAATAACAAGAAATTTGTCAGAGTTGGTCGTAAGAGGTATAGGCTTAAAGCTTAATGAATTTGTCTTTGTCCTCTTTGTATTCCCTTTCCAGTTTTTCTTTGTTTTTTAGAATTGCTTCTATTGAGAGTTTTTTGTTCTGCCTTGGAAGAAGATTCTCCGCTTTTACCAGAAGCTTCCTTATATTTTCATTCTCCGGATCTACTTCTAAAATCCCTTTTGCTTTCATTATTGCCTGATCGTAGTTTTCCGACTTGATTAACTCTCTTATTTCTTTCTCAGTTTCGGCTATTAAATGTTGGGCCTTTTCCAAATCACTTTTTTGTGTCTTTTGATTTAGTATTTTTTCTAATTCAATTATTTTTCCGCTGTTTGGGTCAATACCCCTTAGCTCCACAATTAGACTATTTATCTCCTCAATTTTGTTTGATTTAATTAGATCGCTACTGTCTTCAATCTTTTTTTCGATTAATTTTTCTCTGAATACAGCGGTCAATTTGAGAACTACCGGATTGTTTGTATTGTTTCTCTCAAGGTGAATAATTTCATCCAATAAATGCTCAGTATCATTATCGAGTATTTTCTCGAGTCTTTCTGACTCTTTTGCCGTGTAATCCTCACTTTGTTTTCTGACTTTGTCCTTGTATGCGACCAAAGTTTTTTCTCTTAGCTTTAAAAGTTTTGGATTGTTTGGGTAATTGTTAAGTAGCTCCTTTATTTTTTCCAATATCTCTGAGAATTTTTCTTCTTTCCAAAGTTGTTCAATTTCGTTCAGATTTTTTTCCAGGTATTCCTCCTTTATTTCAGATATCTCTTCCTCAATTTTATTTTTAAGTTTTCTGAATCTCTCTTCTTCCGGATATTGCGAAATTAAGTTATTACATTTTTTGTATGCTTCATTGAGTTTTCCTTCCGATATTAGAAGATTGATATTTTGCTCAGCTTGTTCAAAATATGGTGATGAATTCATTTATATGTTTTTCAATTGTTCGGATATACTTTTAAGTGTTTCTTGTGCCTTCTTTAGTTTTTGCTTTTCGCTATCAAAGACATTACTTGGTGCATTTTTTATAAATCCCTTATTAGCCAGTTTTGACTCCAGTCCTTTTATGAATGACTCTATATTGCTAAATTCTCCTTCAAGTCTTTTCCTCTCCTTTTGTGTGTCAATCATATCTTTCAGAGGAAGGTATATCTCTATTTTTTGAACGAATGCCACTTTTGATTGCGGCACTTTTTCTCCTTTTTTACTTATATCAAGTGACTCTAATCTTGCCATTCGCATAATTGTATCCCTTTTTTCTTCTAAATGCGGGGCATATTTCCCACCATATATTGTGGCATGTATTTTTTTTGATGCTTCCACTTTTAGTTCCGCTCTAATACTTCGTATTTTAGATATTACTTCATGAATCAATTCCATGGTTTTGCTATCTTCTTTGAAAACCAGGTTTTTGTCGTATATTGGCCAATCCTCTGCTATGAGATCTCCGTCTTTTTCCAAATACTCCCAAAGTTTCTCTGTTACAAATGGCACAAATGGATGTAATAGTTTTAATGTGCTTTTCAGTACAAATATAAGTACTGCCGGATTTTTATCATCTCCCTTTGATGTTTCCAGATACCAATCGCAGCATTGTCCCCATAGAAATTCGTATATCTTTGTGCCGGCATCGGATAACCTCTGTTTTTCGAGATCTTTATCAACTTCCTTAATCAAATTTTGTAGCTTAGTAAGAATCCACTTGTCAGCAAAAGTCTTGATCATTCCTCCTTCAAATTCTTTTTTCAAATCATCTTTTTCAATATTCATCAATCCAAATCGTGTGGCATTCCATATTTTATTTATGAAATTTCTGTATCCGGCAATTTTTTCTTCATAAAGTCTCATGTCATTTCCGGGACTTGAGCCTATAACGAGACTAAGTCTAAGCGCATCCGCTCCGTATTTTTTGATCATATCAAGTGGATCAATACAAGTCTCCGGATTTGATTTGCTCATTTTTTTACCATGTCTATCACGAATTAGGCCGTGAAGGTACACTGTTTTAAATGGAATTGTACTTTCTTCATTGAGTCCGTCTTTGCGTAGTGCGTATGTTGACGCCAAAATCATTCTTGCTACCCAAAAGAAAAGTATGTCGTATCCAGTCTCAAGTACATTTGTTGGGTGAAAATATTCCAGTTCTTTTGTTTTTTCAGGCCACCCAAGTGTTGCGAATGTCCATAATGCAGAGCTAAACCAGGTATCCAAAGTGTCAGGATCTCTTATCCAGTTCCCGCTTTTTGGTTTTTCGGTCCCATAATGAGTTTCACCATCTATGCCCAGTATCTCAAGAAAAAAGCTTGATACGTCCTTCTTTGCTTTGAATGCTTTTTCTTGTTCCGGACTAACTTTGTACCAAATAGGTAGCTGATGACCCCACCAAATTTGTCTGGATATGCACCAGTCCTTAAGATTATCAATCCAGTGAAAATATATCTTTTCGAATCGCTTAGGTATAATTTCTATCATCTTAGACCTAACTGTGTCCTGCAGAACTTGTTTGATGCTGCATTTTTTTCCTTTCCAATCGATCACCTTTTTGTTTACATCTATAAACCACTGCTTCATTACTTGTGGTTCAATAATGCCCTTGCCACGATAATTTACTGATATATTGTGAATGTATTCTTCGTCTATTTTCACCAGTAATCCCTTTTTATCAAGTTTTTCAACTATTTTCTCTCTTGCTTTCTCAATCGGCATCCCACCAAAATCTTTTGAAACTTCAACACGTATTTTCCCATCGAAATCAATGATTTGTTCAGTCCCCAACTTGTATTTCCGTGCTAATTCAAAGTCCACAAGACTGTGAGCCGGTGTAATCGTCATCGCTCCGGTACCGAGTTTCATATCTACACATTCATCGCCGATGACTTTGGCTTTAATCTTCCCATCAATCCATTCTATATCAAATTCTTTACCTATTAATTTCTTGTAGCGTTTATCTTTTGGGTGAACCACTATAACCTTATCGAGAAATTTCGTCTCAGGTCTTGCAGTACCAATGACAACCGGACCATACTGGAAGTAATAAAATTTTGCCTTTTCTTCGATATATTCCATTTCGTCATCTGCAACCGTTGTTTGCATATTTGGGTCCCAATTGACTATTCTTCCTCCACGATAGATCAGCTTGTCCTCGTACATGTATTTAAAAAGAGTGTTGACCGCTAAATTCATATCCTCATCCAATGTGTATTTTTCCCTTTTCCAGTCACAGCTTGCCCCCATTTTTCTTACTTGATTTCGAATAGTGCTTTGACTTTCCAAGACGAATTTCTTGATTTCATTTATTAATTTTTCCCTTCCTAAATCTTTTCTGGGATTTTTGATCCCACCTTTTTGAAGCTGTTTTTCAACTACGCTTTGAGTAGCAATTGCCGCATGGTCTGTCCCGGGGAGCCACAAACTGCAGTCCCCTTTCATTCTGTGGTACCTGATCATGATGTCCTCTACAGCTAACATGGTTGCGTGGCCAAGGTGCAACTGGCCCGTTGCATTTGGTGGAGGCATTGAAATGATGAATGGTTTTTTCTTTTTATCAATTTTTGGTGAAAAAGCTCCACTCTTCTCCCACTTTTCATAAATTTTGTCCTCGTATTTTTTTGCTTCGTAGGCTTTTTCTATCTGAAACTCCATTGTATTCTTTAAATTTCCTCGATTTTATCAAAATAGGCGTTATACTTACAACCGGAAAGCACAGTGTGGATGATTGACATATGCCTGTGTTTAGCTTATAATTTTAGTATGGATAGTTCTGTAAATAGACCAAAATCAAATCCCGAAAAAGACTACCACAAACCTGGTGATAGACCTGAGCATGTCGATAGTAAGGAACTGCGGGAAGCCGCTAATGTTGGAAGAGGAGCCTATGCTGAAACAGTGGGTCTGGATGAAAGCGCTGAAACAGTCGGTAGGGTTTCTGAAGTTTTGACTGATGCAAAAGAGCAAGATAAAGGGGGTTCTACTGCTTCCACCAGTGGTACTGCGCAATTTGATCCTGCCCAGATAAAGAAGGATTTGCTTAAAGTGTTGCCCCGTGAAAAGGCAATGAGGACTCAGATAGAGAGGGAAATTAAGAAGGAAATTGATTATCTTCATAAAAAGGCTATTCGAATGCTTAGGAAACCGGGTGAAGTTAATTATTTCGAGATGTCTAATATTATGAGTAAAATCAGGGAATTAAGGGGGATTTTATTAAGATTGGCAAAAGCGGCTACAGATAGCCTCAAAACTCTTTGGTTGCGCTATGTACATGGCGTAATGTAGTCTTAAATTGATGACTATTGTTTCAAAAATAAATCAGCTTAAGCGCGAAAAGAATGCGGTTATTTTGGTGCACAATTATCAAAGGCCTGAAATTTATGATGTTGCGGATTTTATAGGAGATTCTTTGGGGCTTTGCCTGGAAGCTGCCAAGACAGATGCTCAATTGATTGTTTTTTGTGGTGTTCTTTTTATGGCCGAAAGTGCAGCCATTTTAAACCCAGGCCGTAGGGTAATTGTTCCAAATATTGATGCCGGATGTGCGATGGCTGATATGATCGATGCCGATAAATTGAAAGCCTTTAAAAAGAAGCATCCGGATGCAGCTGTTGTTACTTATGTTAACTCAACTGCCGAGGTTAAGGCTGTATCTGATATCTGTTGTACCTCTTCCAATGCAATCAAAATAGTTAAATCTTTGCCTCAGAAAAAAATAATATTTGTTCCCGATAAAAACCTGGCTGCATATGTTGCCTCCAAATGCCCTGAGAAGGAGATTATTGCCTGGAAGGGCTACTGCCCGGTTCATCACTACGTAAATAAAGAATATATAGATGAAATTAAGGCAGAACACCCTAATGCCAAAATCATTGCCCACCCTGAGTCTAAACCCGAGGTTCTAGAGGTAGCGGATTATATCTCAAGTACGAGTGGAATGATTGATTGTGCGAAAAATGATCCTTCTGATGAATTTTTTGTTCTTACTGAATGCGGAATGACTGAGAGGCTTCATCGAGAAATACCTGGAAAAAAATTCCATGGCTTATGTAATATGTGCTTTGATATGAAAAAGAACACATTGGAGTCTATTCTGGATTCCCTTGAAACTGAGAGGACAGTTGTACGAGTGGATGATAAAATCGCCAGAAGAGCCCGTAAAACTTTTGATAATATGTTTGCAGTAACCTAAATAACATGGATAGAAAACCACTAAGGGAATTTACTCACAAGGCGGATACTTTTTTGACTATTGATAATAGTACTTATAAACAATGGGTTTTTCGTTATACTTTTTTAGAATTAGAAAAGGACTTGGGAGTTATGGGTGATATAACTACCAATACTGTATTTCCTGATAAGAAGGAGGCCTGTGGTCACTTGGTTGCAAAGGCTGATGGTGTTTTTGCCGGTGAGGAGGAAATCAGATATTTTCTTGTTGAAGCTGATGCTAAATTCAGGCCAAGTATCAAAGGTCGCTTTGAGCTTGATTTTAAAGTTAAGGATGGAGATAGTTTTAGAAAGGGAGATGTATTATTGGAAATCAAGGCTGATGTGCATGATCTTCTTGCTGTTGAGAGGGTTGTTGTTAATTTTATTATGAGAATGAGCTCTATTGCAACTCTTACTAAAAGGATTGTTGATAAGGTTTCTGACTACGATGTATTGATCACTCCAACCAGAAAAACTTTGTGGGGTTTGATTGATAAGAGAGCTTGTATCATTGGTGGTGGAGGAAGTCATAGATTGAACCTGTCTGATGCTATTCTGGTTAAAGATAATCATATTGATTTAGTGGATAGAGATTTTGGTCTATTACTGCAGAGGATTTCTGAAAGTAATGTTGATACTCGCTTTGTGGAGATAGAAGTGCGAACTATTGAGGATGTGCTTCTCTGTGCGAAGGCTTTTTATGCTTTCTTAGGCGAAAAACTGCGAACTATTGGTGTCCTATTGATTGATAATATGGATGTAGGAGATGTAGCAAGAGCTATTGATCATTTAAAAGAGGCCGGTCTTTACGATAATCTTTTACTTGAAGCTTCCGGAGGTATTAATGAGGACAGCGTCCTGGATTATGCTCAAACCGGTGTAGATATTATATCCATGGGTTGTCTTACCTATGGAGTTCCCGGAGTGGATATGAGTTTGAGGGTAAAATAGGTTCCGTGCAAGTTCTATATTGGCGATGTGTACCCATTTTAGTAGACACTTTAGAAACCCTTAACCCTCGACCTTGCCATGGATTTAGCGTGTTCTTTGTAGGATATTTTTACCTTACGTTAGCCTTTTTGACAGAACTGCACCCTTGGGGATTTCAAAATAGTGGAGTGGTACATTCTTTGTGGTTGATTTTAGTATAGCAAGGGCTTGCAAAAATCAAGAATATATTGTATGGTTCCGCCTTAATTATTTTGCGATATGAGGGAAATAGATCAAGCACGCAGTGCCTTAAGGTCTGGTCAGATAACGCTTAGTGGTACCTTTGAGCTTTCTGAAGGAGAGGAAAAAACTGTTGATAATGTTGTCGATAGTAGTCGAAATTTAGTTGCAGCTTTGCTTTCAGGTGAGGAACCCAAAAAATCAGCAAAATTGGAAAAAGCTTTTATGGAAGGTTTATTTAGTGGAATTATGAGAACTATTAAAGCTGTACGTAGAGGTGTTGCTGCCGGATTCGTAGATATGTTAGATACTTCTGATGTAGAGGTTGTATGGCTTATGGCTGATGAATATCGTACTGCTGTTGATTTTGTTTTGAGTTTATCTAAACTTGGCTCTACTACATTTGCTAGAGCAGCTACTATAACTCCATATTGGAATGGTGATTTAATTGCGCAGGAACTTTCTACGGAGAATATAGTGAAATATTTGGGGAAAAAGGGAGTTGAAATGACAACTGCAAAAGTTGACAATGTGTTTACTAAGCGTGTGAAATTACATTTTGCAGTTAAGAATATTAAAGATCCGTTGGAGGCTTGTTTAAGATATGTGCGTGGGGAGCTACTTATATAGTTGCATTTTCCATGGTGGGCGAGGAGGGACTTGAACCCTCACGGCGTAAGCCACTAGTTCCTAAGACTAGCGTGTCTACCAATTCCACCACTCGCCCATAGCGGGTTTTATTCTACTTTGAGTGTTTTAAATTGCAACATTAAATATCTGAACTAAATTTGTTTGACTAAATATTTTCTTTAGGGTAGATTGGCTTCTATTTCTTATATGGATGTTATAAAACAATATTGCATCTATATCAAATTTCTTGCTTGACAAGTGTATCTCAATGGAATATCTTTGTCTCGCTGAAAACGGCTAACTTTTTAAAGTTCAAAATATGGCTGATCAAACGGCAACTAGTGTAGATTTGGCTGATGTCATAGAGGAGATGTTTATGGTTCTTACGACAAAGGAAAAGGATGTGATTGTCCAAAGGTTTAGTCTAGATAATAGGCCGAAAAGAACCTTGGAAAGTATTGGTCAAAAATTTTCCGTTACACGTGAAAGAATAAGACAGATTGAGAAAATCGCCCTCGGCAAACTAAGAAGAACTGTACAGACTACAAGGCTAAGTGTTGTAAATGAAATTGCTGATAAAGTGATTCGTGAGAATGGTGGTGTTCTTTTGGAACGTAATCTTGTTAGTGAGATTTTGAATTTGATTAAATCCAAATATGATGTTGATTCTCACATTATTTGTTTGGCTCTAAACATTAATCAGAATATAAGAAAGGTGGAGAAAACGAACCTTTACAGTCCTTTTTGGAGTTTAAAGGAAATTGACCTTTCATTAATTTCCAGTGTTGTTTCTGCCGGAATTTCTGTTTTGAAAAAAAAGGGAGAAGTATTGGAGGATGGGAAATTGATTTCTCAAGTCAGGCAGACTCTGGGTGACAAGTTGAGTGGTCAGACCGATCCAATGATAATTTCTTCTTTGGAAGTTGATAAGCGACTCAAGAAAACCGATCAGGGATTTGGTCTAATGACTTGGAGGCATATCAACCCAAGAAGTATAAGAGACAAGGCCTATATAATTTTGAAGGAAGAAAAAAAACCTCTACATTTTGTAGAGATAGCAAATAAAATTTCTGAAGCCGCTTTTGATAAGAAAGTGGTTACAGTACAGGCTGTCCACAATGAATTGATTAGATATGATCAATTTGTTTTGGTTGGAAGAGGCCTTTATGCCTTGAAGGAGCTTGGATATGAAAGAGGAACTGTTGCGGAAGTTATTGAGGACCTACTAAAAAAGAAGAGTCCTATGTCCAAGCAAGAGATAATCGAAGGTGTCCTGAAGCAACGTCATGTAAAGAAAGGTACGATTTCATTAAATCTCCAAAAAAATTCTCAATTTGTTAGGATTGGCCGTGCTGTTTATAAGCTAGGGTCAAAGAAAAGTTTAAAAAAAAGCCCTAGAAAGTAGATCCTGTTTATGGATATAATCTAGCTGCTTTTTAAAATGGTTTTTATGGGTAATTGTATTTTTTGCGACATTGTTGCCGGTGAGATCAAATCGGAATTTCTTCTTGAAGAGGAGGATTTCGTTGTTTTTAGGGATATCAATCCAAAGGCGAAAACGCATCTTTTGATTGTTTCTAAAAAGCACATCCCTTCA
>JAQBYK010000027.1 GCA_027622635.1 bacterium | reverse complement strand
AACGGCCTTCCAGCCTTCAATATTGTGGGATTACCTGAAGCCTCCGTCAAAGAAAGTAAAGTAAGAATTTTATTTAACTCCGGCACACAGCTTCCACAATTAGTTCCCGCTTTTGTGCAGCGCCCAATATCGGCCGCGGTTTTGCATTGATGTTTAGAAATGGATTTTTTAATTACTTTTTCGCCTACTGTAAAGCAGGAGCAAATTATTTTTCCTACATCTAAATCACCGGAGGCAGGTTTACCAGCAACAAAACTTTGTTTTAACAAGGCTTCGCTGATATTCATCTCATTCGCCATGCCGGTAAGATCTGTTCCAAAACAGCTATTCAGCCACGAATTTGAAGGCAGTTCCTGACGAATTGGGGTTATAAACAATAACGCTTGTAATTTATTCTGTGAAAAGAAAGCGATATGTTTGATACCTTGCGCTTCATCTTTATAGGTTACACATTCTGTATTTGAATCAAACCAAGCATATACTGTTTTATCAAAAAATTCAGATTCGCACCCTACTTTTGCCGATAAAAAATATTCTTTATGAAAAGCATGTTTATTCATGCTCCAATAAAGAAATTGTTCATCAATTAAAAAATCCTGTGTGTCAATTTCATGTTGTACCAATAACAATGCGTGCCATGAACTTGGCGCAGCTTTAATTGATACAGGTGTAAATTTAAATTCAGGTTGCGCTGAAATATTATCAAGATTCTTCGCTATGAGCTGACCTACTCGTGCATTTTTTGAAAAAGCATTACTCCAATGAATAGGGCAAAATAGTTCACCACGTCTTTGTCCATCGGAAAATTTTGCGGCAACAATGATTGATGCTTGCTCGCTTTCTATTTGAACCAAATCATTATTCTGCAATTTAAGCTTACATGCATCATCTGGATGAACAAGCACAAAAGGTTCAGGTAAATGTTGATTTAAACGAGAAGCCAATGCAGTTCTTGTCATCGTATGCCATTGATCTCGAATTCGACCTGTATTTAATATAAACGGATAATTCTGTGAAATCTGTGATGCAGGTGGTTTAGGATTAATTGGAATAAGTTGTATTTTTTTTGAGCTCGTATAGGCTTGTCCTTGTTCAAAAAAACGCTTTGAACAGTTTTTATCGATTGAATCATCAATTTTATGTAATGGCCATTGCGATGGCTGTAAATTAGTATACTCGTCTTCTGATAACTCGTGCAGTGCTGATAAATTAAAACTCCGTTGAGTTTCACCAGAATTTTGGTGCTTCGATAATGCAACATGTTCTTTGAAAATTTCATATGCGCTAGCATATTCGAATCCATTAAAACTCATAGCCTTTGCAACTTGGCACACAATCCACCAATCGGGTTTAGCATTCGCATACGGTTCTACTAATCGATTTTGTAGAGAGATGCAGCGTTCGGAATTCGTTACCGTACCTTTTTTTTCACTCCAGCCTTGCGCAGGTAAAATCACATTGGCATATTTCAGCGTGTCACTTTGTTTTGAGCAATCAGATACAATAACTAAATCACATTTATCTAGCGCTGAGGCTAAGCGATTCGCTTCAGTGATGCTCACGACAGGATTAGTCGCCATAATCCACACGGCTTTTATTTTTCCAGATTCAATTTTTTCAGCCAAATCAGGTGAAGTAAAACCAATATGAGGAGAAATATTTTTTTCCGCTCCCCAAAATTTTGAAACTATTTCACGATGATTGTCATCGTTCAAATTAAAGTGTGACGCTAGCAGGTTTGACAGTGCGCCGACTTCCCTTCCTCCCATCGCATTAGGCTGGCCTGTGATAGAGAATGGCCCCATCCCTGCCCGCCCTATCCGTCCTGTTAACGCATGGCAATTAATGATGCTATTGGCTTTATCAGTTCCTGATGAGGATTGATTGACGCCCATAGAATAAAATGTCACTGTTTTTTCAATCTCAGCAAACCAATTATAAAAACACAATAAATCATTTAAGTCGATGTCGCAAAGCTGCGCCACTATTGCAGGATTTTTATAATCTTCACAGGCGAATAAGGTTTCTTCAAATCCTTCGCACTGTTCTAGATATTCTGCATTGATAATATTATTGGTATGCAAATAAACAAATAATCCATTAAATAAAATGGTATCAGTGCCGGGTTTTATAGGTAGATGTAATTGCGCGATAGCACAAGAATCAGTGACTCTTGGATCTATCACTACGATTTTTTTATTATCTTTTTCTTGCGCGGCTTTTAATCGCTGAAATAAAACGGGATGGCACCAAGCCATGTTAGAACCGCATATAATAAATAATTCAGACAGTTCAATATCTTCATAGCATGCGGGCACTGTATCGCTGCCAAATGCTCGTTTATATGCAGCAACGGCCGACGACATACAAAGTCGCGAATTTGAATCGATATTATTCGTTCCAATAAATCCCTTGGCAAATTTATTTGTGACGTAATAATCTTCAGTGAGCAACTGACCCGACACGTAAAACATAATGCTATCTGCGCCGTGCAAATCAATTGTATTTTTAAATTTTTCAGCGACAAAAGAAATAGCTGTATTCCAAGGGACAATTTCGCCATTAATACTAGGCTCAGCGATTCGTTCATCAAGACTTAAGGTTTCACCTAATGCACTTCCTTTTGAACAAAGTCGGCCGTAATTTGCAGGATGATCTGGATCGCCTTTAATGCTAACTTTTTTTGTTTCTGAATTAACTGTCGCCAAAACTCCGCAACCAACGCCACAATAAGGACAAGTCGTCCGAATAGTTTTTTCCATTGCGAGAAGGTCAGGGTTTTCCATTATATTTATAGTCAGAGAATTAATAGCATTCACTTTAAAAGTTATAATCTATTTTAATGTTAACATAATTTTCATCTAAATCATTGCTCACAAAAAGCTCTTCCAAACAGTAAATGATTGCGTATCGAAGTAATGTCATGTTGTTGATTTAATAAATCGAAATACCAGCTTCCATCTAATACGTCGCCAAATAATACAATACCTAAAATTTTATTATTCTTAATACTCAAACGTTTATAAATATTGTCTTTATCATTCAAATACTCTATAAATTCAAAATCTTCTTTGTTGTCAATTTCTCCTGCTGAGAATAAATCAACGCCAGAAACTTTTAGTTTTGTGGCTGTGGGTTTAACGCTGAAGACCATTGCTTCATTTTCTAAGATGTTTTTTTGCTGTAATTCAGATTCATTCTTCAATAAATACTCAGCCAGAACACCGGCTTGCTCGTAAGCAGGAGCCACTAATCCAAATGTGTTGGACTCAAATTCTACGCATTCACCTAATGCATAGACATCTTTTTCATTGGTTCTCATATACTGATCGACAATAATAGCGCGCTGGCAAACTAAACCCGCTTGTTCGGCGAGTGATTTATTGGGAGAAACGCCTGCCGCCATTATAATTATGTCAAATAAAAATTCTTCTCCAGATTTTAATTTAAGACCTGTGACAGTTTCATTGTTCGTTAATAATTCTTGAGTATGTGCTTCTAAATAAATTTCTATTTGATTGTCGATCAAATATTGTTCTAACAATTTTGAAGGTTTGTTATTTAATTGACGATCTAAAAGATGTTTTCCTCGATGAAAGACACTGACTTCTGCGCCTTGCTTAGCCAGCGCATAAGCTGCTTCCAATCCAAGCAATCCTCCGCCTATCACTGCGCAGCGCTTTTTGTTATTGGCTAAATATTCGAGCATGCGATCAACATCTTGCTTGGTTCTAAATGTTAAAACGCCCTCGCTATCACATCCTTTTAAAGGAGGTACATTGGGAATGGATCCTGTAGCAAATACTAATTTATCATAGCTGATACTGGTTTGGTTCACATCTGATGATGAATTAACTTTTATGATCGTTAGTAATTTATTTTTTAAATCCACTCGCAAAACTTGAGTATCATTGAGCAACTTTACATCATTTTCTTTATACCATTGCTCAGTTTGCAATAAGGTATCACTAAATGTTTTTTCACCTGCCAACAGTGGCGATAATAATATACGATTATACGCAAGTTCAGATTCTTCATTAATAACGGTTAAATCGTAGACTTGATTATTTTTAGCGACCAAGTCGCTCACCAATTTAATGCCTGCCATTCCGCCGCCTAAAATTACCAGGCGTTGCTTGTTTGTAGGTTTACTTTGGTGAAGATTCAAAAAATTTTCCTTTTACATGCATAGCATCAATTAATTTAATTGAGATAAACTAATCAAAGGTATTGATTTAAAAAACAATACCTTTGATCAACTTAGGGTTTTCTATTTATGTTTAAATTTAAATTTAAATTTAAATTTAAATTAGTGATTTATTTTCCGTTGTTTTTCATATAAAAATTTTAATACTTCTGATCTGAGTCGGTTATATTCTGTATCTGAAGCCATCGCTACGCGATCTCTCGGGCGAGGTAAATTCACATCAAGAATTTCTCCGATAGTCGCTGCGGGTCCGTTAGTCATCATCACAATTCGGTCAGATAACAATACAGCCTCGTCAACATCATGCGTAATCATAATAACGGTATTGTTTAGTTCATTTTGAATTTCCATCAATGAATCTTGCATATGCGCACGTGTTAATGCGTCGAGTGCGCCAAAGGGTTCGTCCATTAACAAAATCTCCGGCTGCATCGCTAAAGCGCGTGCTATTCCAACACGTTGTTTCATGCCACCAGATATTTCACCTGGTTTTTTGTGCATAGCATGATCCATATGAACTAATTTTAAATTGTGTTCAATCCAGTCTTTAATTTCGTGTTTTGTTTTTGTTTTTTTAAACACTTGCATGACTGCCAGTTCAACATTTTCATACGCTGACAACCACGGCAGTAATGAATGATTTTGAAACACGACCGCACGTTCTGGCCCGGGTTCAGTGACTTCTCTTCCCTTTAAAAGTACGCCGCCACAGGTTGCTTTATATAAACCGGCAACAATATTTAATATGGTCGATTTACCACAACCTGAGTGTCCAATTAATGATACAAATTCACCTTTCGATATTTTTAAATTAATATCGCTCAGCGCTTTAAATGTTCCACCGGGTATAGGGAAATCAATATCTAAACTTGAGATTTCTAAAAAAGCATTCATATATACATTCCAAATTAACTACACTATTTTTTGCCATGAAAATATTCTTTGCAACTTAAGCATCGCTCTGTCTAATAAGAATCCAATAATACCTATCGTGACTACAGCGACCATAATTCTTGCTAAAGAATTGGAACTTCCATTTTGAAATTCATCCCAAACAAATTTTCCTAAACCAGGATTTTGCGATAACATTTCAGCGGCAATCAATACCATCCATGCAATGCCTAATGACAATCGCATCCCTGTAAACATGAGCGGAATCGCAGAAGGTAAAACAATTTTGCGAATATGCGTCATGGTTGAAAGATTAATCACGCGACTCACATTAATTAAATCATTTTCAACACTGCCAACGCCCACGGCTGTATTAATCAGTACGGGCCACAAACAACATAACGTCACTGTAATCATTGAGGTAATAAATGATTTAGCAAAAAATGGATCGGTGCTTGTATAGGTTGCAGAAACCACCATGGTGACTAATGGTAGCCATGCTAACGGCGATACAGGTTTTAAAATTTGAATAATAGGATTAAGCGCACTGTTTAAACCTTTATTCAAACCAATGGCAATTCCTAAAGGCAAGCCAATCAGTAATGAAAGAATAAAACCGCACATAACGGTAATTAAACTGGTAAAAATCTGATCCACATATGTTTTTTTCCCTGTATAGGATCTAATTTTAGCGTCGTAATTAGGATCTACCGCTAATCGTTGCGCATTATTTTTTTCTTGCATGTCATAAAATTTTGACGCTTTAGAACGTTCTTCTATATGTTCTTCGTAAAGTGAAATCGATTGTTCATATACTGCCTTAGGTCCAGGAAATGCACCTAAGGAAGTGTTAATGTTTTTCGCTAAGAGAGACCAAAGGATTATAAAAACCAGTATGCCTACCATAGGTAAAACACTTTTCGATAAAAAATTAATTCCGTTTTCCTTAAGCGCATTCACCTCCATGTGTTTAGCGCTATTCAAAAATCGAGAAATGAGTACTTGCATAAAAATTCCTATTTTTTTTGATTAGAGTTTAGAGTTAGCCTTCAAACCAATTTTGAATTGGTTGATATAATCATTTGGTTTTTTGCCGTCATAAGACATTCCATCAATAAATTCAGATTGCTCAGGTTTAAATCCAGTTTCTACCGCGAAGTCAGGAAATTCTTCTGCGGGAATCAAACCTTGTTTAATTAATGAACCCGCTGCTTTGGCATAGATGTCAGGACGATAAACTTTTTTCGCGACATCAAAATACCAATCATCTGGTTTGTGTTCTGCAATTTGTCCCCAACGACGCATTTGAGTTAAGTACCAGATGGCATCTGAATAGTATGGATAAGTCGCGTTGTAACGGAAAAATACATTAAAGTCTGGCACAGATCGTTTATCGCCTTTTTCATATTCAAACGTGCCGGTCATACTGTTTGCAATAACGTTGTAATCGGCGCCCACATACTCAGATTTAGATAAGATCTTGACGGCTTCTGGGCGATTCACATTATTATTTTCGTCTAACCATTTTGCTGCGCGAATCAGTGCACGTGTTAGACGAATCGTTGTATTGGGATATTTTTCAGAAAATTCAGCGGTGATACCAAAAACTTTTTCAGGATTATTTTTCCAAATTTCATAATCGGTAATAACAGGTACGCCAATTCCTTTTAATACTGCTTGCTGATTCCATGGTTCACCCACACTGTAACCAAGAATAGTTCCTGCTTCTAATGTAGCTGGCATTTGTGGCGGAGGAGTTACTGATAAAAGCGCATCGGCTTGCAATTGGCCAGACGTATCATTTTTATGCGGCGCATAATATCCGGGATGAATACCACCCGAAGCTAACCAATAACGTAATTCATAATTATGTGTTGAAACAGGGAAAACCATACCCATGTTGAATGGCTTGCCTTCTTTTTTGTATTTATCAACAATCGGTTTTAAAGCGTCGGCTTTAATAGGATGCACGGGTTTACCGTCGGCCATTTTGGGAATGGATTGTTTCATTTGTTTCCAAATTGCATTAGAGACAGTAATGCCATTGCCGTTTAGATCCATCGAAAATGGTGTAATGATGTGCGCTTTCGTTCCATAACCAATGGTGGCTGCTAATGGTTGACCGGCGAGCATGTGTGCTCCATCGAGTTTGCCATCAATCACACCATCCAATAATACTTTCCAATTGGCTTGTGCTTCCACTTTGACAAAAAGTCCTTCTTCTTGGAAATATCCTTTCTCATATGCAACCGCAATCGGTGCCATATCGGTTAATTTAATAAAACCAAATGTTAATTCTTCTTTTTCAGGGGGACCGATTAAGTCAGAGCTAGCCGCAACACTAGGTGCTGCTTTCTGAACCACCTCTGTGGTTGCTTCTTTTGCTTTTGAACCGCATCCAGTCAATCCCATCATCATGGCGCAGATAAATACACTTACCAGATAATTATATTTGTATTTGATCGCCGTTTTTTTCATAGTTATAAAATCCCAATATCGAAAATTAGAAGAGCTTCACTTGATCTAGTGCAATATGCGTGCCAGTTGTGTGAAGAAAAAGAAAATATGACGCTATGTGAGATGACTTGTTAGCAATGCATTCCAGCATCTTGCTGAATACGACGGTTATCTATAGATAAGGGAAACAAAATTTTAGATCTCAGTTAATGTTTGAATGGAATCGAATTTGCTCAATCACGTTTAAATTTTTTATGTGAAGATTACTTGTTTTTGTTGCCGCGCTCCAAAATGATCATCTCAGCACTAAAATGAAGCGACTTCATTTATGGATTTGAAAATGGTTGATTAAAGGAAAGACGTAAAGATAATTATTGATGTTTCATATTCTACTGATATCTGTATTTTGAATGATGGTTCTTGGAATTATACCTTAATGATTCAACGTACTTCACATGTCGCACCAATAACAAGCGCTGTTCACAACAATATATAGGCAAACATTTTATATTTAGCGTTACATCCAGAAAAAATGGATAGGGAAAAAATCAAAACGAATCGATTTGTTTTTCTGGCATGTAAATTGCACTGATCGATGTATAGTCAATATATTTTCGGTATAAACCTTGAGAACTGCTGTATGAAGAAAAATCTAGTTATTGTTGGAAACGGTATGGTTGGACATCACTTTGTCCAACAAGCGATTAAAGAAAAGTTATCAGAGCATTATCATATTCATGTTTTTAGTGAAGAAGCCGTCCCTGCGTATGACCGCGTTCAGTTAAGTAGTTATTTTAAGCACTTTGATTTAGCGCAGCTCAATTTAGTAGATTTAGAGCAATATCAACAAGAAAAAATTATGCTGCACCAGAATGATTTGGTGACATCTATTGATAGAGAAAACAAAATAATTAATACCCAAAATACGCAATTAGCGTACGAGATATTAGTTTTAGCGACGGGATCTTATCCATTTGTCCCGCCTATCCCCGGACATCAGCATGAAAATTGTTTTGTATATCGCACCATAAGCGATCTTGATGCGATTACACAAAGTGCAAAGAAATCTAAAGTGGGCGTTGTCGTTGGCGGCGGATTGCTCGGTTTAGAAGCGGCCAATGCACTGATGAATTTAGGATTAGAAACACATGTAGTAGAATTTGCGCCGCAATTAATGGGCATTCAGTTAGATGTTGATGGCGGCAGTTTGCTCAGAAAAAAAATTGAATCGCTGGGTGTACATGTTCATACATCAAAGAATACAAAAAATATTTCTGCTGGAGATCAACATACACTAAAAATAGAGTTCGCAGACGATAGTCAATTAGAAACGGATATTATTGTTTTCTCTGCAGGCATACGTCCGCAAGATCAATTAGCCAAAGTAAGTCAATTAGATTTAGGTGAGCGCGGTGGTATTGTCATTGATAATGCGTGCAAAACTTCCGATGAAAACATTTTCGCGATAGGCGAATGTGCGTTGTGGGATCAACGTATTTTTGGTTTAGTGGCACCAGGATATACGATGGCAAGCGTAGCCGCGTCGCAAATTGCAGGAAACCTTGAAAAAACATTTGATGGTGCTGATATGAGCACTAAATTAAAACTTCTGGGTGTTGAAGTAGGCAGCATTGGCGATGCGCATGCTCGCACTGATAAATCACTTGCCTATACGTATATGAATCCACGTGAACAAGTGTATAAAAAAATTGTCACTTCTTCAGACGGGAAAAAATTATTAGGCGCGGTCTTGGTCGGTGATACCTCGGATTATAATAATTTATTACAATTTTATTTAAATGATATGCCCTTGCCGGCAGAACCTGAATGTTTAATTTTGCCTAGCATGGATGGCGCGCCAAGTTTAGGAATTCACGCCCTTCCCGACACCGCTCAGATTTGTTCTTGTTATAGCGTGTCAAAATCTGATATTTCGCAAGCGGTCAATAATGGTGCGCATACGATCTCAGATATCAAAAAATGCACCAATGCAAGCACCGGTTGCGGCGGCTGCGCGCAACTAGTTAAAGATGTGGTCAATCATGAATTAACACAATTAGGCATTGCGGTTAATAATAATCTTTGTGAACATTTTTCATATACACGCCAAGAACTTTATCATTTGATACGCGTAAATGAATTTAAAAACTTTACAGACGTCATCACTCAACTGGGCGATGGTACCGTCGGTTGCCATATTTGCAAACCCGCAATAGGTTCCATTTTAAGCAGCTGCTGGAATGAATACGTATTAAAAGATGAGCTCGCTGGATTACAGGAAACGAATGATTTTTTCTTAGGAAATATACAAAAAGACGGCACATACTCAGTCGTTCCACGTATTGCGGGCGGTGAAATTACGCCAGAAAAATTAATGGTGTTAGGTGAAACGGCTAAAGAGTTTAATCTTTATACCAAAATTACCGGCGGACAACGTGTCGATTTATTTGGTGCGCGCTTAGAACATCTGCCGCATATCTGGAAAAAACTGATAGATGCAGGATTTGAAACGGGTCACGCATACGCAAAATCATTACGCACCGTAAAATCGTGTGTTGGTAGCACTTGGTGTCGTTATGGCGTAGATGATTCTGTCGGTCTGGCGATCAATTTAGAACATCGATATAAAGGTTTACGCGCACCACACAAATTAAAACTAGGTGTTTCTGGCTGCACCCGCGAGTGTGCTGAAGCTCAAAGCAAAGATGTTGGTGTGATTGCCACAGAAAACGGTTGGAATTTATATGTCTGCGGTAATGGCGGAATGCGTCCTCGTCACGCCGATTTATTTGCGACCGATTTAGATGAAGAAACCTTGATAAAATACATCGATCGTTTCTTTATGTTTTATACGCGTACCGCAGATAAATTGCAGCGTACATCCGTGTGGATGGAAAAAATGGAAGGAG
Organism: bacterium; assembly: GCA_027622635.1. Lineage (GTDB taxonomy): Bacteria > Patescibacteriota > Gracilibacteria > UBA1369 > LOWO2-01-FULL-3 > JAQBYK01. Next base: position 959 of record JAQBYK010000027.1, on the reverse strand, counting down.
GAATTGAATATCTTCGTGAAGTGATTATTCAAGATTCGCTAGGTATTGCTCAACAATTAGAAGATGAAATGCAAATTGTGATTCAAAACTATCAGTGCGAATGGAAAACTACCATCGAAAATAGCGACAAACTTAAACGCTTTAACCATTTCATCAATAGCTCAAAAGGAGATGATAATATTGTATTTGTCCAAGAGCGCGACCAAATTCGCCCTGCTAATATAAATGAAAAGCAGACTATTAAATATCAAGAGGTGAATTGAATGATAGAAAGAATATGTAAACTTAACGACATAACTATTAACACCGGTGTTGTAGCGTTGTACAATGAAAAACAAGTCGCTATTTTTAGAGTTAGTGACACTGAAATTTATGCGATTGATAATTTTGATCCATTTAGTCATGCCAATATTTTATCGCGCGGTATTATCGGCCAAGACCAAGGACAGTTATTCGTCGCCTCTCCACTGTATAAACAACGTTTTAATTTGCAAAGTGGACAATGCTTAGATGATGAGGACGTTAAAATAAATGCATATGAAACCAAAATTATTGATCAAGAAATATATATTGATGCTTAAAATTCCATGTTAGATTTTGATGACGCGCAACAAATATTATTTCAATTGTGTGATCAATGGAAATTAAAAAAAACATATCAAGTGCAATTGCTTTCAACAGCATTTAGTTCCCAGATGCTCATTGGCGGGTGTGAAATATTACGATATGGAACTGGATAATATTTTTGAAGATCAGGATCAAGAAAATACACAACGCTGATATCCCTAGGGTCTCTAACAAAAATGAATTTTCGTTTCTGCTTTGGTTTGTTGGGATCTCTCGCGTGAATCCAAAGACGCAAAATGTCAGCGTAATAATAAATATTATCAATTAAAACACCATATTCTTGAATCGTCCGTTCCATGTATGGCATAAGATCCAGATTTAATTTTTCATAA
>JAQBYK010000026.1 GCA_027622635.1 bacterium | reverse complement strand
GAGCCAAAAAGTAGTCAAATATTGTCCCGATTTATCACCCCAGATCCCAAGCAAATTTCACCATCATAAAAGGCTGCGAATTGACCTGCAGCTATTCCCTGATCATGAGAATCAAGCTTTAGAGAAAATTTTTCTTTTGAAAGTTGATTTATTTTGCAATTGTAACTTTTTTCTCCATGTCTGAGTTTTACCTGAAGGCGATCTTTTGATGGCGATTTGCCGGAAAACCAGTTTAAATTACCAACCTCAAGTTGATCACGTTTCTTATCGGCTGAGTGATAATTATTCGAAACATAGACAATGTTCTTCTCCAAGTCTTTTTCTACAACGTAAAATGGTTCACCACTTGATCCCTTCAATCCTCCAATCCCAATTCCTTTCCTCTGCCCAATTGTATAAAACCAGTAGCCCTTATGAGTCCCCACTTTTTCGCCAGTTTCTCGATTCAGAATATCTCCTTTCTTGTCTCCGAGATAATGCCTGATGAAATCAATGTATTTTAGCTTTCCTAGAAAACAAATGCCCTGACTATCCTTGCGTTCTTTGTTTGGCAGCTTGTATTTTTTTGCAAGTTCTCGTACTTGAGACTTATCTAAACTTCCTATTGGGAAAATTAAACGAGAGAGCTGCTCCTGACTTAGGTTGGAAAGAAAATATGTTTGATCCTTGACTTTGTCCGGTGCTTTTTTGAGAAGGAATTTGCCATTTTCTTCAATAACCTGAGCATAGTGACCTGTAGCTATCTTCTCAAAACTTGGATCGATTTTCTCAAGTGCGAGGTCAAACTTTATCTTGTTATTGCACATAATATCCGGATTTGGAGTTCTGCCGGCCTTAACCTCTGTTAATGTATAGTCAACAACGGTATCGAAGTATTCTTTTTGAAGAGGAATGATTTCCAGTCGGATTTTTTCTTTATCACAGATTCCACGAATAAATTTCAAATCTTCCTCCCATGGGCAAGAACCAAGGAAACTCAATTCATCCTCAAGCCATATTTTTATATAAAAAGCTGTTAGTTCATGCCCCTGATCTTTAAGCAATTTTAGGGCTACTGAACTATCCACTCCTCCAGAAATAAGTACTGCTATCTTCATGGGGCGGATTATACCCTAAAGCGTCCTATATTCAACTTTGAATCTTTTTAGTCTTAAGGCATTTAGGACCACACTTACAGATGAAAACGCCATAGCCCCAGCTGAAAATATTGGATTTAGTAGTCCCAGTGCGGCAACCGGTATTCCTACCGAGTTATATATGAATGCCCAAAAAAGATTTTGCTTTATGTTTCGTAGAGTTGCCTCGGAAAGTTTGATGGCCTCTACCGCCTTTAAAAGATCTCCTTTAACTATAACAATGTCTCCCGATTCTATCGCTACGTCTGTCCCAGTCCCCATTGCAATACCTATGTCCGCTGTCGCAAGAGCCGGTGCGTCATTTATTCCATCTCCAACCATTGTGACGAATTCTCCTTTCTTTTGCAGTTCCTTTACCTTATCCGTTTTGTCGCTTGGGGATGCTTGTGCAAGTACCTCATCAATCCCAACTTGCTTGGCAATTGCATTGGCTACTTTTTCGTTATCTCCCGTCATCATTATCGTTTTGACTCCTTGCTCATGTAGCAGTTTTATTGCTTCCTTGGAAGAATCCTTTATTCCATCCTGAACACCGAAATACCCTAGCACTTCTTTTTCGTCGCTTAAAATTAAAACTGTATATCCATGCTCACCAAGATTACTTAGCTCATGAAGTATATGATGTATTCTTATATCAAGAGATTTAATGTAGGAAATACTTCCAAAATGGTATTTTTTAGAATCGATTTCCCCAATAACTCCCTTTCCGGTTATTGCTTTGAAATTCTTCACTTCAGTTGATTGTATTTTTTTCTCACCTACATAATCCACTATGCTTTTAGCAAGTGGATGCTCCGAATTTTCTTCTAGAGAAATGGCCAGTTTTAAGACTTCCTCTTCGGTTTTATCACCCACTGATTTGAAAATCTGAACTTCAGGCTCTCCCTTAGTTATTGTGCCTGTTTTGTCGAAACATATTGTTGTCATCTTGTGAATCTTTTCAAGACTCTCTGCTTTTTTCATCAAAATCCCCATGCTTGCTCCCTTGCCTGATCCTACAACAATAGATATGGGTGTAGCCAATCCGAGAGCGCATGGGCAAGCGATTATAAGAACTGAAACAGTATATATAAGTGCCGTAGAATATTCGGCGCCCAATAATGACCAAGTCGTGAAAGTAGCTATGGCAATCAATATTACGACCCATACAAAGTAGTTCGAAATAACATCTACTAACTTTTGAATTGGTGCTTTATGCATTTGTGCCTGCTCTACAAGTTTAACCATTTGCGCAAGCATGGTTTCTTTTCCCACCTTTTCCGCACTTATAGTGAAAGATGTGTTTCCATTTACAGTTGCTCCGATAACCTTATCTTTTTCTTCCTTATCCACAGGGATACTTTCTCCAGTTACCATAGATTCATCAATTGTTGCCTGCCCTTTGATTATGACACCATCTACAGGTATTTTTTCTCCCGGTTTGACTAAAAGTCTATCCCCAACCTGAACTTCATCTATGGGAATGTCGATGGTTTTGTTGTCATCAATAATTTTGTGAGCGACTTTGGCCGACATTTCCATTAACTTTTTAATCGCTTCGCTGGCGCTTCCCTTCGCTTTGGCTTCGAGATAGCGTCCCAACATTATGAAAGTAGCTATAATTGCCGCATCCATGAAGTATTCTTCGTGAGAAGTTGTAAAAAGTACATTGTATCCGGAATATAAGAATGCCGCTCCCACACCCAGGGAAACCAGGGTATCCATGTTGGGTCTAAGTCTTAGAACAATTGCGGGGATTCCACGAAGAAAGAATTCTTGCCCGGTATAGACAAGTATTGTTGCTGTCATTACCAGCATTACTATTCCTTCATATGGGACATCCACAAATAGCCCGAGTACAATCAGAATCACGCTAACTATTGCTCCAAAAATAACTTTATATAGTTTTGATCTTATCTCTTTATTGCCTTCCTCGGCTGCGTGATCGTGATGTTCACCTTTTTCTTCGTGGCCTTTGTGGTCTTCTACTCCCTTGTGGTGCTTTTCCTTTTTTAGGTCACCTTTTTCAAGCATTGCCGTGTAGCCCGTTTTCTTTATTTGCTTAATAACTTCTTCAATTGAAACCAAATCCGGGTCAAAATGTACTTCTCCTTTGGATGCGGCAAAATTCACATTTATTTCCTTTACCCCTTTCATTTTTCCGACATCTTTTTCTATATGCAGGACGCAAGATCCGCAATTCATGTCTGTTATAAGAATATTTTGGATTTTGTGCATGTTAATTTTTATAGATATATAGTCTTGTGTACGCGACAACTCCCGAGCTCCCGCTACATCAAGCCATTACTGCAGGAACGATTACTGCCAATAGCAGCAGTAGTTTCTTGTTTTTCATGTTTTTGTTATTAATTAATTATTTGTCGAAGCCCATATGTTCAGACATTTCTTCCTTCATATGTTCCTGCCAATCTTCCGATGTCTGGAGATCACTGTGATCTTCGTCCTCCATGTGCTCTGCCATTTCTTGCCAACTGCTATTGTTCCCATGCATCATAGTCCATCCTTTACCTCCCCATCCTGCAGTCAGGATTACCCCCAGTGCTCCTATGATAATCAATGCCAATGCCCAGCTTGCAAGCTCTTTTTTGCCTATTGCCCGAATTGCCCATACGACAAAGAATACAAGGCCCACGAGCAGTGCTAGCCCGAAAAGCATGTGTATGTGCCAGCCCCCCCAAATCCCGTAGGACGATCCGCTAAATGTGTTCATCATAGTCTTTTTGGTTAAAAAATTAGCGACTTGATAATTCGCAGGTTTTTACTAACTCTCTTATGAATTCCTGCTTCTTTTTTGAGTCTTTTGAAGACAAATTGGCTCCGCATGTATTTAGGTGACTTTCCATAATTAAAGGAGCTGCACCTTTCAGAGCGCCTTGTAGTGCAAGTACCTGCGTGATTATGTCGATGCAGTATTTGTCATCCTCAATCATCTTAATAACCCCGTCTATTTGGCCTCTTGCTCTTTTTAAGCGATTGAGTACTTTTGATTTAAATGGATCTATCATGTATGCTTGTTAAATACCTATACCCAGTATGGGTATAGTGCTTTTAATTGTCAATGCTAAAAATCTATATATAAAAATGACCGCTTCTCTATGGTGGATGAGAAGCGGTCGGGTTCTCGTGGTGGTTGTCCTACAATATACTTTTAAGGGTATTTTGTGCTTTGACTTGCGTCTAGGCTGAAAGGGTACTTACCTCGAGAGTGCTGAACTTACTAAGTCACAATGCAAGCATCGAAACACAATAAGCACAGCACTCTTGAGATAATCAAGTTCTTCAGAGTGTGCTGCACTTACTCAATTCACTGACCGAAGCCAACAAATCCTGTAAGCACAGCACGCTCTGAAGAAATTTGGAACCTAAGTTTGAATGAACGTTTGTTTTTGTTTTTTCAACATGTATATAATAGCATATCCTAGTTTTAGAGTCAATAGTGAAATGCACTTTTTTTGGTTAGAATGCTCTAAACAAATAATCCCTCCTTTATGAAAAATAGATTAACTATTGCTCTTATTATCATAGCACTATCAATCCCATCAGCTAGTGCCGACATTGTTTTTGATGCTTCCGGCTATCTGAATAATTCTACGTTTGCTGATGTATCATTAGATCATGAGAACTTTAATGCAATCTACTACCTACAGAATACAGGTGTTGTGCAAGGCGACTCCGGCCAATCAACTGATGTAAAAAATTATCGTCCTACTGATAACATAAATAGAGCCGAGTTTTTAAAAATGACGATTGAGGGAAATAATATCCCAGTCTCCTCCACCCAGGAGTCTTGCTTTCCCGATGTCCCCGCAGGTGAGTGGTATGCCCCATACATTTGTACTGCTAAGAATGAAGGTTGGATCAATGGCTATCCTGATGGCACTTTTAAACCGGCACAAACTATAAATGAAATTGAGTCGATCAAAATTCTTGGAGAAGTGACAGGCTGGGAGATTGAAAACCGTCCTGGAGCTGAATGGTATGAAGCATATTTAGAGCCCGCTAAAGACAGGAATATTGTGCCTCAAGATGATATCAGTGCTTTAATGACCAGGGGCGATATCGCAGAATTGGTTTTTCGAAATACCCAGGTAGACACCCTTCAGATTTCGAATTATGACCCCAAATACGACGCTGCTCTTTTTGATTTGGCAGACATTCCCATCACAGGTCCTTTGGCACCGGGGAGCCTGATGGGCCCAATGGGACCACTGGGAGATCAAGGTATTTCTGATAATGATGGTCCATTTGCTAAAGGTGGCGCAGAGCTTCTTACCCCTTCATTCTTTGATGAAAATTATTGTTATTTTTCCGATCAGGGAGATTTCTCAGGTGACAATCTCGATTTCCTAAAAGACTATACACAGGAGGATTTGGATAAATACGTTGAGGGCTCATATGCCGATGAGTATGGAAAAATGTTTTGCTACAGCGGGATCGCTTCAACCGACCTTGTTTACTTTGAGGACTGGATGCGAGAATTTTATAACTGGATGTGCTGGGATCTTCCAAACACCGAGAGTGAAACTTATAATGAAATATTTTGCTGGGTTTCCGAAAAAGACTTTGAAATTCCACCAATTCCCGTGGCCTCAGGTCCGAAAGTCGCAATAGAGGTTATTGATAAGGCTGATTTTGCGATCATGCCTGACTGGGAGGATGTAAAACTTCTCGAGTTTAACAATAAATCCCTGATTGATCAGAATATCCCTATTGATGGACTGGATCTATACAACTACGGCACTGGTGATGCTTATGGTCTTAAGCGATTGACCATAAAAGACAATGATTGATTAATATATTATGACCGACCTATATATATGACTGACTGGGTAAAGGGTGTTTTTTATATATATTTTGATGAACCAATGATGTTAAATGCAGGAGAGGAAGTAGGTTTGACCGTATACGGGGATTTTGATTGGGAAGATTATAATGGTGAGCTTCAAATCGGATTCTGGGAAGCAATACTGGATAATGAAGACATCGTTATGACGGATGGCAATCTAGTAGGTCCGGAAATTGGGCTTGAAGAGGAAATGCCTATCCCTGAAGATCCTGAGGACATGCAAATGTGCTATCTTCCGCCTGAGGGAGCAGATGACCCTAACAAGACTACTGTCGGAGGGCCTCCGCCTGACCAGGTGGAGCTGAATGAGGCTATGCATCTGGTTACTCCTATCAATCAACAAGGAGAAACATGCGCTGCTGCGGCAACTTATTCTTCCTTGAGATGGTTTGAAGAAATAATAGGTGTCGATCACCTTGTTATCAATGGGCAAGATGGCTATGACAAGCTGATAAAACTTCTTTACAAGGATACCTGGACTCTTCATGGCCAATACAAGGCACTGAAAAAGCACATAAACGAAAAATTCAAAGGCTGTCTGGAGGCAACCTACGATACCGATGATGTAACATGTGAGGAGCTAAAACATTATTATGATGACGGCTGCGATATTCCTCTTGGATTCAGATGTACGGACCCCGGAGATTGGCTTAGCTGGGGGCACAAAGTTGATATCGTTGATGTCCAGATGATTGAGGGCGAGACCAACAAGTGCCAGATTATTTATGCTAATTCTCAGACCCCTAACGTTGGAGAAACTTCCGGAGATGATCTTGACGGCTTGGGTTATGGTGCGTATCAAAGAGGAATTTATGATGATAAGACCGGCGAGTTTGACTTGAAGGCACCCAATGTAAAGGACTCTGATTGTAGTATCTATGGAGCAACATACATCTGCGTCGAAAATGAACAATATTGCAGAGATAATGCCGGCATACCGATACCCGAATAAATTTAATCCTTGTGCTTAAAGTCCAGGGCTACTGAATTTATGCAGTAACGTTGCCCATTTGGACCCGGTCCGTCAGGAAAAACGTGGCCAAGATGTGAATCACAGTTTTTGCACGTTACTTCTGTGCGTGTCATGCCGTGACTGGTGTCTTGTTTGAGCTCTATGTTTTTTAGATTAATAGGCTCGGTGAAGCTCGGCCAGCCTGAGCCTGAATCAAATTTCGTATCAGATGGAAAAAGCTCTTGTCCGCAGGCGATGCAAAGGTATGTCCCCTTCTGATTATGTTTGTAATATTTCCCGCTACCGGGAGCCTCTGTACCTTTAAGTCGGCAAACCTGATACTGCTCCAGTGTAAGTTTATTCTTGTAGTCTGTCATTTACCAAAAATTATAGTTTAAAATCTGTACTAAGCTTCTGCAGATTACTACAAAACTAAAAATCCGGTCATGTACATAGTAAGCAGCCCTGCTAAAAATCCTGAAACATTTACAGGCGTGAACAAACCTCTTTCATGTTTTTGAGACATGTGATGAAGAATGTCGTGACTAACGTCAAAAATTGCTCCTACTCCTATCGCCAGAAAGAAAAGTGCCAGTGTTGGAGAATAGGCAAAGCCTCCAATTAAACTACCAATGACTGTTGGAACACCGGCCAATAAACCCATCAAAATCAAATGTCCCGTAATTTTGTTTGAAGTTCTCGTTAATGGTGAGATTATTGCTATGCCTTCCGTTAGATTGTGAGCCATAAATCCAATTACCAGAGTGGCACCGAGTGTTGACTCTCCGATAGCATAGGCACTACCTATTGCAAGCCCTTCACCCATGTTATGTAAACCAATCCCAAGAGCAATCATGTATGCCCATGCCAAATTCTTAGAATGATCGCCTTGAAGTTTTACCTTATACTCAGTCTTATAAGTAATGATACCTAAGATCATAATTGCGAGTAAAAATCCTATAACCAATATTCCGACGCCATTAAATACACTGGGGACTTCACCAATCAATTCTATAGCCTCACCAAGTGCGTCAAATCCCAAAAATATAAGCAGTCCAACTGTTAGTGACAATAAAAACATATATGCCTTTCCCTGTAATTTTCGTAGAAATGGGAACCATAAAAGTCCCAATAATACAGGGATGACTCCAACATATAGACCCAAAAGCACAAAAGTTTTCACATATTCATAGTCCGCAACGGGTGATAGAAAACTGACCTCAATATCTTTTTCAAAAGCAATACCGTTACTTGAAACCAGTTTGAACCCCAAAGGGTCACCCTCCACCCATGGATAGTAAAATTTTACATCAACATTTTCCAGTGGATCAATTTCTGAATCCGGGAATGTTTCAAATTCCCAGACTACATCGTTAATTATAAGTTGTGATATCTGCACTGTTTCGGGTCCATCATTGAATACCTTTAAAGTAATCTCTTCAGGTTCAAACACCACTCTCTCAATAAACAGCTTCTCAATAGGCGGGAAATTTCCTTCTAAAACACCATATGTCCCTTTTTGAACAAAAAGCACTATTAACAATCCAATAAAAACAATTGGCATCAAGAGTGAGAATAACAACCTGATTTTTGAATTTTTAAACAATCTCATATCAATATTTATTCAACCATGAACATTCCCATCCATCCCAGTTCTGCAAACTCTGTTGCATGTGAATGGAACATAAACATACCGGGTTCTTTAAACCTAATGTCCAAAATTGACCTCTCAGCCTGTCCCATAATCATTGTGTCTGTAAAATTGGCAGGGGTCAGTTTTGTTCCGGTTGGATATTCATCAAAAAAGTTTGCGTGTAAATGGAAGGAATTGATTAGATCAAATTCGAGCATATTCGATAAGTGAATCCTAACCAACTCACCGGCCTTTACTTTGATTGGCTTATATTGGTAGGCAAAAGCCTTGGTATTAACAGCATAAAAGTCATTTTCTCCGTCAAAGTCCGTATCAAATCCATTCAGAACCATAACTAACTCTTTGTCCGCTTTTGGACGAGTATCTATCTTTGGATCGACAATATATGCGCCATATAGGCCTCTTGAAATATGTGTTGAAACCGGATATGAATGGCAATGATAAACATGAGTTCCAAATGGTTCTGCCTTGGCTTCATATATGCGGCTTTCTCCTGGCAGCATTATTTCATCTTCCGGGACTGATCCGGATCCATCCATAGATGCCGCATGAAACCCGTGGAAATGAACCGTATGAGGCTTGGAACTGGTATTTAAAAAGTGGATTCTTATAGTATCACCCTCTGTCGCCCTAATTGTCGGACCTGGGACTTGACCATTGTATGACCAAGCTGGGTAAAAAACCCCGGGCGCAACTTCAATTGTTGTTTCGACTGCATTAAACCAATATTCTCTAAGTAAAGTGCCATCGTCCAGAGGAGTTTCCTTGTAGAATTTTGATCTTTCTTCTTGAGCTAGGTTGTTAAAATTCCATGTAGTTAAAAATTCATGAGCATCAAAATCATCAGTTTCATATTCCCCACTTGGGCCAATTGCGAATTGTGCCAAGTCTTGAGGATCACTCTTTGAATCTGTCTGAAGGGTGATTTCATTTTGTCCGCAGCCTGTCAGGACCACAAGAGCCAAAGTGGCCAGTATTAATTTTCTCATATTGTATTTAAATGTTAGGGTGTCCTAACTTTTTTTAGTATAAATCTCCCCTCCCCAGTTGTCAATAGTTTATTTCTTCATTAGTTTTGGAGCTGCACATTGAAGGACGTTAGACCTTTGTGCTAGTATTGTGACATGAATTTATATAAGAATATTTTCCTCAAATTAGAAGAAGCTGGGATAAAGTATTTGATTGTTGGTGGCGTTGCGGTCAATCTATATGGTTATAGTAGGTTTATTACGATTTAATCGAGATGAAGCAAAATGCTGCTAGAGATAAGGACAAACTGGGTATCGAGCCTCTACTTAAACTTAAAGAATTATGAAAACTTCTAATATAGATGTAGAACAACTACGCAGGAGCAAGAAAAGCTCTCCCGAATCAAAATTTGAATGGCTGTTCTCTGCTTTAAGTTTTGGGAAGGCAAAGAAAGTTGTGATTAAGAGGAAAACTTCTAAATAATCATGGAGCGGGTAGCGGGAATTGAACCCGCATTTACTGATTGGCAACCAGTCGTAATAGCCATTATACGATACCCGCAGGGGTAATTTTTAATTTCCAATTTTCAATAGAGCGCAAACAATATAATTATCTGAGCTCACGCGGTCAATAAATTATTAACCATTCACCTTTCTGATGGCTTTTGTGCCTGGGACAATCTCTCCATGGCCTCCCTTTCCTTGCTCTGGACCTTTATCGCTTGGACCATCACTGTGACCACCTCCTCCAAGAGTTGCCTTGTGTGAAAGATTGTAGCGACCCTGATCGTCAATTTTCACGAGCTTAACTTTTAAAGAATCACCCAGCTTAACGACATCTTCGACCTTATTTACTCTTTCATTTGCAAGCTCTGAAATGTGAACGAGTCCATCTTGTCCCGGCAATATCTCAACAAAAGCTCCAAAATCCATTATCCTTACCACCTTTCCATCAAATACTTCTCCCGCTTTCGGCACATAAGTAATCTGCTTAACAATATTTAAAGCTTTCTCTCCTTTTTCCTGATCCGGGGCAGTAATTGTAACCAGACCTTCCTCGCTAATGTCAATTTCGACTTCACAATCCTTGGTAATACCCTGAATTGTTTCTCCGCCCTTACCAATAACCTTTCCTATCATGTCCGGGTCGATTGATATACTCAATATCAAAGGTGCATGTGCAGATAATTTCTTTCGTGGTTCTGGAATAACTGCAAGCATCTTTCCCATGATAAACTCACGCCCTTCTTTAGCTTGAGCTAGGGCTTTTTTAAGTAGATCGATTGACAAGCCTTTAACCTTTATATCCATCTGTAGTGCGGTTATTCCTTCCGTGGTTCCTGTTACTTTGAAATCCATGTCACCGGCGAAATCTTCCATTCCTTGTATATCTGTTAGAATCTTGTAATTATCACTTTCCTTGTCAGTTACAAGACCCATTGCAATTCCTACCACAGGCCTTTTGATCGGAACTCCTGCTGCCATTAAAGACAAGGTTGAGCCGCATACGGAAGCCATTGAACTGGACCCATTACACTTCATGATTTCTGACACAACCCATGTTGTGTATGGGAAATCTTCTTCTTTTGGGAGAACCGGTATTATGGCTCTTTCAGCAAGGTCTCCGTGTCCTATTTCTCTACGACCAGCACCTCTCAGCATACCTATTTCTCCTACTGAATAAGGTGGAAAATTATAATGATGGAAATACCTCTTGGTTACATCTCTGTCCATTAGATCCTCAATCTGTGCAGCTCCTGGGCTCCCTAGTGTAGTAATTGAAACCGCTGTTGTTTCTCCTCTTTGAAACATAGCAGAACCGTGAGTCCTAGGTAGAAAGTCGAGTTCCACCTTTATAGGCCTAACTTCATCAAGTTTTCTGCCATCAATTCGTTCTCCTTTTTCTAGAATGATCTTTCTCATATTTTTCTCCATCTTGCTGTTAAGAATTTCAGCAAGTTCGCCTTT
>JAQBYK010000025.1 GCA_027622635.1 bacterium | reverse complement strand
TCATGGTACGGCCAATACTCCTGATAAGGACCCTGAAAAGGGCTTGTCTGAGGAAGGAAAAGCTGAGGCAAAGAAAATTGCCGATTTTTTGAAGAAATCAAATATAGAGGTGCCGCAAATTATTCATAGTGATAAGAAAAGGGCAAAAGAAACTGCGGAAATCATTGGTGAGGTTCTTGGAGTTGACATGGTTACTCAGAAAACCGGTTTAGCTCCAAATGACGAGATAAATTTGATGGAGTCAGAAATAAGACATAGAGAAGAAAATCTCATGATTGTTGGTCATCTGCCCTTTTTGGATAGATTGACGTCTTCACTTCTTACCGGTGATCAAGACTTGGAGGTTATCGAGTTGCCTGCTGCCGGAGTCATCTTTCTTGAAAATATTGAGGGGAAATGGGAGCTAAGATGGCTACTTGGTCCGGATCAGGTAGGCTAATAAATGGCTTTTTTATAACAATCTTCGCAGTAGACGATTTTTGAACTTTCCGGAGAATAAGATGTTGTTATTTCTTTTTTGCATTTAGCACATTCTCGTTTCCAAAATTTTCGTGGATTTCGTTTATGAAAACGATCCATATGGCGTGCGTTTGGACAACGGCGTGGGAGTGGGAGATTTTGTTTTTTGTAAAATTCCAGTTCTTTTGAGGTCAGTTTGAAAAGTTTCTGTGTTTTTTCGCATTCTATAGCAGATTGCAATATGTCTGTTGGTGTATCTTTTATGTTGTCAGGTAGTTCATTTGATTTGATAACATTTTTAACATCCGGTCTTGGAGGCTCGTAGTCGTCCCAGCTTGGAGCGGTTTCCTTAGTCAAAGGATAGTACATGTGAGCTGATGTTTTATTGTAGCCGAATGGAGATATTGTCATGGGAAGAAATTCTCCCCATTCTCCTGTTTTTATCATGTGCTCTGTTATTTTTGCGGTGAGTTTTTCGTACTCTTCTTTAGAATATTGTTTGTTGAATATGCAGTGATTTTTGCGGAGCATATTTGCACAACCGAAACAGTTTTTGGAGGTTTCCATATACCAACAATATGTGAGTTCAGCACTGGTCATGTGGCCATCTTGAGTGAATAGCATATGGTAGCTGTTTGCGCCTGTATCGCAGATTTCATAGGATTCCTGGAGGTTTGAGCCGTATTGGTAAATGTCGTATACATTCTTGGCTCCGAGGACAACTTGGTAGCAAAATTTGCAGTCCTCGGTGTCTTCGCAATCAAAAGAATATTTTGTGTTTTTACAATTTGTAAGATGATCTCCAAGACAGTTTTCCAGATTTTGTCCCTGGAATTCCTTGAAAGTATGAGTTTTTTCCAATTCCTTGCGTTGTTTATGCAATTTTTGATATTGCTCATATGAGCCGAGGTCGATATTTGCGATTTTTTCTTCATACTCATCCTTGCTTAGTTGTTTATTCTCAAAGCAATATTCTTTGTTGCGAATGCCTGTACATAGAAAACAATTCTTACATCCTATACAGTCTCTTAGAAACGCACTTGAGCTGCAGTTCTGGCAATCCTGGCATCCTCTTAGTCCATAGCACTTGTGGACGTCTATGCAGTCATAACACAGCTCACAATGCAGATTGTAAAATCCGTCTACACAGTAGTCATTATGTTTAAATCCATAACCGTAGTAGCAGCTTTCGCAAAAATCTGCGTGCATTATGAGATAGGAATTTTTGCTTGATCCGGCATAATGAATGTATTCGGAATTTTCGTTAAAACCGTCGATAATTAGAGCTTGTGTTGGTGTAGCGAAAAATAATTCTCTTAATTGCTGGAAGAATGGTCGGTTAAAGTCGAAATCACGACCATAGTCCAGTGGATCCCATTTGTCGCTATGCCAACATTCACGACAATAATAGGTTATATTTAGATCCGGTGGATATTGAGTGAGCGTTTTTTGATGACAGAGTCCGCATTCCCCCGGGTATAGGTTGTGTTCGTTACTAAATGCCGCACGTCGTTGTTGGCGGCAATCGGGGCAGTGAGTCGGTGGTGGAATTTGATATTTTTTCCCATTGAAAATGGGGGAGACCTGCTCGTAGAATTTCAGATCTTCTTCTGTGATTTCGAAGGTGGATGTGCAATTTGTACATTGTTTTTCCATGGTCGGATTATAACAGATAGAAAGCAGTTTGGAAGCGATCTTGGAAGCGATTTGACATATTGAAAATCATCCTGTGGTCTAAAACTCCCCCGGGGGAGATATAAACTATTTCGCTCTTCTTTAAGCCATTTTACTTTCCCAGATACAGTTCGCCAACTTTTTCATTTGAGAGTAGGTCTTTTCAGATATTGATGCTTGAGTTTTTTATTGCCTGTAGCTAATATTTTGAGTATCATTGGGGCCAAACTAAAAAGATTCTATGCTTAATAAAGATCAATTAATGGCACAGATACCTTATGTACTTACCGGCACGGATTTTCCTGCATTGGGTGAAAAGTATGAGGGAAAGGTTCGTGATAATTATTCCAAGGATGGTAAACGTATTTTGATTGTTACCGATCGATTGTCTGCCTTTGATAGAATAATCACTTTGATCCCTTTTAAAGGGCAGGTTTTAAATCAAATTGCCGAGTTTTGGTTTGAGCAAACAAAGGATATTGTTGGAAATCATGTAATTGAGTTTCCCGATCCAAATGTTGTGGTTGCTAAGGAATGCGAGGCTCTTCCGGTTGAAATGGTGGTTCGTGGTTATATAACAGGAGTCACTTCTACCAGCGCTTGGTATAATTATGAGAAAGGTGTGAGAAATTTTTGTGGTAATGAGCTTCCTGAAGGGCTTAGGAAAAATCAAAAGTTTGATGAGCCTATTTTGACTCCATCTACAAAGGCTGAGCATGGTGGACATGATGAGTCGGTTTCCAAAGAAGATATTTTAGCCAGAGGAGTTGTTAGTGAGGAGGACTTTGATTATATGGCTGATGTTTCGATGAAGTTGTATAAGAGGGGAGTTGAGGTTGCGGCGAAACAGGGGATTATTCTTGTTGATACTAAATATGAATTTGGTAGGGACAAAGATGGCAATATTATTTTGATTGATGAGATACATACGCCTGATTCTTCACGTTTTTGGTATCAGGATGAGTATGATCAAAGACTTGCTTCCGGAGAAGAGCAGAAAAAAATTGATAAAGAGTATTTGAGAGAATGGCTTGCTGATAAGGGATTTATTGGAGAAGGAGAAGTCCCCGAGATTCCCGATGAAGTCAGGGTTGAAACAGCTCGTCGATATATAGAGGCTTATGAACTAATTACCGGTCAGACTTTTGAGGCTGAGGTTTCAGATGTTAATGAAAGATTAAGAAAAAATTTATCTAAATACCTATGAAAACTATATTTATTTTAGGTTCGGATTCCGATAAAGAATTTACTCAAAAAATGCTTGATGGATTATCTGATTGGGGAATCGAGACAGAGATGATTGTGGCTTCTGCCCATAAAGTGCCCAAAAAAGTAGCTGATATTGTTGAGGCAAATAATGTTGAGTCAGATATTGTGTATGTTGGTGTCGCAGGTCGTTCAAATGCACTTTCCGGCGTTTTGGCCGCCAATAGTGTTCATCCGGTATTTGCCTGTCCACCATTTAAGGATAAGGAGGATTTCATGGTTAATATTAACAGTTCTCTCATGATGCCGAGTGAAACTCCGGTTATGACCGTTGTTGATCCGGGTAATCTTGTTCTTTCAGTAGTTAAAATATTTGCCCTGAAGGATGATAATTTGCGTGCGAAGGTGAATGATCGTATAAGAGACATTAAGAAAAGTTTTGAAAATTAAAAATTGAATACCTATGGACAATCCACTGCTTGCTATATCACCTTTAGATGGTCGCTATCATGAGAAAGTGGACTATCTTTCTCAATATTTTTCTGAGGCTGCTTTGATGCGGTATCGCTGTTTGGTTGAGGTCGAATGGTTCATATTTCTCTTTAATGATCTCAAGCTTAAGGGAACCAAGGAGCTTAAACCTACAGAACTTCGAATCCTCAGGTCAATTTATGAACAGTTTGATATTGTTGATGCTCAGAGAGTAAAGGACATAGAGAAAATTACCAATCACGATGTTAAGGCTATAGAATATTTCCTTAAGGAAAAGCTGAAAAATGGTCCCATCGAAGAATATCTGGAATTTATTCATTTTGCTTGTACTTCTGAGGATATCAATAATATTTCTTATTCATGTGTTCTTCGAGATTTTCTTGGCAGAGAGCTTAATACTGTATTGAGTGGTTTGGTTCAGGAGATTTACTCCCTGGCTATTGAAAATAAATCTTTGCCCATGTTATCTCGGACTCATGGTCAACCCGCTTCTCCAACCACCCTTGGCAAGGAATTGATTAATGTGGTTGCAAGACTTGAGAGGGAGATGGAAATACTTTCTACCTTTGAATCTTTGCCGGCAAAAATCAATGGTGCTGTTGGAAATTATAATGCGCATGATCTGGCTTATCCTAGTGTAGATTGGGTGGATGCGAGCAAAAGATTTGTACAAAGCCTGGGTCTGGATTTTAGCAAATATACAACTCAAATTGAGCCGCATGATGCATTTGCCGGATGTTTTGATTGTGTATCCAGGATAAATAATATAGTTCTGGATTTTTCACGTGATATGTGGGGATATATAAGTATTAATTATTTTACTCAGAAAACCATTAAGGGTGAAGTCGGGTCTTCTACAATGCCTCATAAGGTCAATCCAATTGATTTTGAAAATTGTGAGGGAAACGTAGGGGTAGCTAATGCAATGCTTGGTCATCTTTCTTCAAAATTGCCTGTATCCAGAATGCAGAGGGATCTAAGTGATTCAACTGTTCAGCGCAATATGGGATCTGCTCTTTCATATTGTATATTGGCTTATAAAAGCATGATCAGGGGGCTAGCCAAGTGTCAAGTGAACACAAAAGTGATACAAGATGATTTGAAGGATAGGTGGGAGCTTCTTGCTGAGCCGATACAGATGGTTATGAGGAAAAATTTAGTTGATAAATCTTATGAGAAATTGAAAAAATTGACACGAGGAAAGGGAGGGATAACAAAAGGCACAATTTCGGCTTTTATCAAGTCACTAAAAATTCCTGCTGCCGATAAAAAAAGGCTTCAAGCTCTTACTCCTGAAAAGTACACAGGATTAGCCACAAAATTAGTTGAAGACTATGAATTAAAGGTTTCAGCTGGACAAAGTGGTTGTGGTCCGAGTGGATGTGGAGGTTGTCAAGGTTGTGGTTAGATCAAAAAAAGTTTCAATTTTGCCAATTCATTTGATAGACTAGGCAGCATGTTTGATAAGGTTGATCCAAAACAGTCATTTCCCGAGATGGAGAATAAAATTCTCTCCTATTGGCAAAAGAATGAAATTTTTGAGAAATCGGTTGAAGCTCGTAAGGATAAGGAGAAATTTGTTTTTTTTGATGGACCTCCCTTTGCTAACGGATTGCCACATTATGGACATATTTTGGCTACTGCTTTGAAAGATGCAGTGACTCGTTACTGGACCATGAAGGGCTTCTATGTGCCTCGTACAAATGGCTGGGATTGCCATGGATTGCCTGTTGAGTATGAAATAGAAAAGGAGCTTGAATTAAGTGGAAGAAAGGACATTGTGAAATACGGCGTGGAAAAATTTAACACTGCTTGTAGAGAATCTGTTTTTCGTTATACGGAGGATTGGAAAGCGATTCTTCAAAGGGTTGGTCGTTGGGTGGATTTTTCCGATAGCTATGCCACTTTGGATAATAATTATATGGAATCAATCTGGTGGGTTTTTAAGCAGATTTGGGATAAGGGTATGGTTTATAGTGATTTTAAATCCATGCATGTATGTCCCAGATGTGAAACTCCTTTGTCTAATTTTGAGGTGTCCCAAGGCTACAAGGACGTTACTGATTTGTCGGTAACGGCTAAGTTTAAGTTATGCGATGATGCGCTTAAGGCTATTGCTGCAAAGGAAAAGGATGTTTATGTTTTGGCATGGACAACTACTCCCTGGACATTGCCGGGAAACACTGCTTTGGCATTTGGTGAAGATATCAAATACATAAAGGTTCAGGCTAGGACAGAGGATGATAAGGAGGAAACATATATTTTGGCGGAAGCTCTCGCTGAATCTGTTTTGGGAGAGGGGAAATTTGTAGTTATCGGGGAGATTGATCCCCAAAAACTGCTTGGGATGCATTATGAGCCGCTATTCCCATATTACAAAGACCTTGAGGGTAAGAAATACGAGATCGGTCTAGCTGATTTTGTAACTACTGAGGATGGTACCGGTGTTGTGCATATTGCTCCAATGTTTGGTGAGGATGATTACCGGTTTGGGAAAAAACATGAACTTGTCCAGATTCAGCATGTTGGAATGGATGGCGAATTTAGGGAGGAGGTTACTGATTTCGCCGGTAAATTCGTAAAAGGGCAAGACCTGAATGTTGCAACATATTTACATGAAAAAGGGCTTCTTTATAGGAAACAAAACTATAAACATAGTTATCCTCATTGTTGGCGTTGTGATACTCCTTTGCTTAATTATTCTACGCGTTCACTTTTCATAAGAGTTACAGACGTAAAAGATCAATTACTGAAAAATAATAAGGACATTCATTGGCAGCCGGAGCACATTCAGGAAGGTCGTTTTGGTAAATGGCTTGATGGTGCTCGTGATTGGGCAATTTCTCGTAATCGTTTTTGGGGTTCACCTATACCTGTTTGGGAATGTGGCTGTGGTGAGCAAATATGTATTGGTTCTGTTGAAGAGCTAAAAGATAAATCTGGTGGAAAAATCCCTGAACGAGATGGTGAACTTGATTTACATAAGCCATATATTGATGAAATAAAGTTCAAGTGTCCTACCTGTACCGGAGAAATGCATAGAATTCCGGATGTGTTGGATTGTTGGTTTGAAAGTGGATCAATGCCTTATGCGCAGCTTCATTATCCTTTTGAAAATAAGGAGGAGTTTGAAAATAATTTCCCGGCTAATTTTATTGCCGAGGGGCTGGATCAGACGCGAGGTTGGTTTTATACATTACATGTTCTCTCAACAATATTGTTTGAGAAACCGGCATTTAAGAATGTCATAGTTAACGGAATTATGTTGGCTGCAAACGGAGAAAAACTTTCCAAGCGTAAAAAGAATTACCCTGATCCTATGCATCTTTTTGAAACTCAGGGTGTGGATAGCATGAGATACTTTTTGTACACTTCTCCGGTTGCATTAGCGGATGATGTTCGGTTTTCCGAGGCTCATGTGGAAGAAATAGTAAAGAAATTCACACTTACCTTGTGGAATACATATAGCTTCTTTATTACTTACGCCAATATTGATGATTTTAAGCCTGATATGGAGTTTTCCAAGTTCTTACCTGAGAACAAGTTGGATCAATGGATTCTATCTGAATTGAATACTTTAATTAAAGGGGTTACCGAGGAAATGGATCAGTACAATTTGCCTAGGGCTACACGTCCCATGATGGACTTTTTGGAAAATTTATCAAATTGGTATGTTCGTAGAAGTCGAAGACGATTTTGGAAAAGTGAAAGCGATAGTGACAAAAGTGAAGCTTACCAAAGTTTATATATTGTTTTGCTCCAGTTTACTAAGCTTATCGCACCTTTCATGCCTTACATTTCAGATGAGATTTATCAGAATCTGACCGGAGATGAATCTGTCCATTTGGCTGATTGGCCTGAAATTAATGATAATGCAATTGATGAAAATTTGAATAAGGAGATTCATATTGTTCGGCAAATTGTAAATCTTGGGCATAGTGTGCGTTCAAAGGCCAAGCTTAAGGTGCGCCAGCCTCTTTCTCAGGTAAGTATTGCTTTGCCTGAGGGAATTTCCGAGCACTGGATTGAGAGCCAAAAAGATGTGATTTTAGAGGAATTGAATGTTAAGGATCTTGTTATTATGAAAGAAGCTTCCGATATTATGGAAGTTCAGGTGGTGCCGAATTCCAAAGTCCTTGGTCCCAAATATGGAAAGGATGTTCAATTTATTATTCAACAAATCAAAGAGGGGAATTTTGAGATTGCCTCAAGTGATGCGATTAAAGTCGGTCAATTTACTTTGATGGGAGATGAGGTTGATTTTGGATTTAGGGGAAAAGAGGGTTTTGATGTTGAGAGTGAAGATGGAATTGTTGTTGCGCTTGATACTGTAATTAATGATGAACTTAGAAATGAGGGCTATGCTCGTGATATTGTGAGGCAGATTCAGGAACTAAGAAAAGAGGCTGATTATCAGGTAGATGATAGAATTTATGTTTTGATTCAGACTGAAAAAGAGTTGGAAAATGCAATAACTGATTTTGCCGATTATATAAAGAGAGAGACTTTGGCGGATGAGCTTCAGACGAGTGGAGAAATGGCATGGGATAAAGAGAAAATCATGAATATTGACGGAAAAGAAGTGAAAGTTGCTGTTAGGAAAGAGAAGTGTTAAATTATTTTAAAGTTTTATAATCCTTATCTATGAAACTGTTTCTTAAACCTCTTATTGGAATTGTTCTGAATGGTCTTGTGCTTTATTTGTTGACTAGGGTTGTTGGAGATATTACTTATACCGGAGGTCTTAAGTTTTTTGTTCTTGGAGGAATATTTCTGGGACTTTTTAATTTCTTTGTAAAACCTTTGATCAAAATTCTCCAGTTGCCGGCAATGTTTATTTTTGGTGGATTAGTTCTGATCGTGGTAAATGTTGGAATTCTCTATTTCCTAAGCTATTTCTTGATGGTTGCTGAGTTCCAAAATGTAACTTTACACTTTCCTAATATTCAGACTTATGTTATAGGATCTGTTGTGTTTGGTGTAATTAACTGGGCACTACATTTAATCAATTAAAATGAAAACAACTTTAATGGTCGTACAGGTAATTCTCTCTATATTTCTTATCCTTGCTATACTGATGCAACAGAGGGGCACAGGACTTAGTGCTACTTTTGGAGGTAGTGGAGGGTTTTATACCAGTAAAAGGGGTATAGAGAAGTTTTTGTCTACTGCAACCATTGTTTTAACGGTTTTGTTTTTACTGAATTCGATAGCTTTTCTTTTTGTATAAATTATGAAGATATTTAGTAAAGTTGTTACGGTCATAAAATCCTATGATTATCGTGACAAGGTTATTTCTGCCGCTGCGGTAGCTGTTTTTCTTTTGATGTTAGTAAAAATGATGATATTCCCTTATGGTCTTTTTGGCTTTGGTGAAACCAATATTTATACGGAAGGGATAGTTGCAAGAAGCGGTATACAAAATTTAAATCCACTTTTTGTTGACTATAACGAGGCTGACAGGGAAGTTTCAAGTCTTATTTTTTCCGGTTTAATGAAATATGATTTGGAGAAAAAAGCCATAGTTGATGATATGGGGCAATTAGCTATTAATGAGGAAAAGACTGAATATTCTTTTAAAGTTCGTGAAGGTTTGAAATGGCATGATGGAAAAGCTTTTACTGCTGAAGATGTGTATTTTACTTTTCATGATATAGTTCTTCATCCATCTTTTCAGAATGAAATCTTGAAGACCAATTTTGGTGGTGTTGAAATGAAATTAGTCGATGATATGAATATTCTCTTTAAGTTGGAAAAACCAAATGTATTTTTCATTACAAACTTAACAACCGGAATATTACCTAAACATATCTTAGATGGAGTTGATCCTTTTGAGATTCTAAAGGATGATTTTAATAAAAAACCTATAGGTACCGGTCCCTACATGGTTACTGATCCTGTTGAATCATTTGCGGACGGCAGGACCCAAATTACTTTGACACAAAATCCATATTATTACGGTGATAGATCGGACATTGAGCTGATGAGATTCATTGCTTATCCGACTATGGATCAGCTAATTGAGGAAATTGATGCTGTAAATGGTGTTCCAAAAGTATCAGGTAATTATATTTTAGATTTTGTTAATAATGAAAGGTTTGACTTATATCCATATGAATTACCTCAGTATACAGCGGTTTTTATGAATTTGGAGAGTTCTATTTTGAAGGATAGTAAAAAAGTGAGACTGGCTTTGCAAAAGGCAATCGATAAGGATGCTTTGATTGCCGGTAGTATGGACAAAATCACGGTTGATACACCCCTTATGTCTCTGAATCAAGAGGACTGGGAGTATCAGTCGAGTACCGAGCAAGCTATGGGTGCTCTAAAGGATGCCGGTTATCTTTATCAGAAGGAAGACAAGGAACATTCGGGTATTCGTTACAACAGCGATGAGGAGGGTCTAGAGCTTAATTTTATAGCTAGACTTTATGATGAAGGAACTTATCAATATGAGGAAAGCTTGAAAGTTGTAGATTTTCTGAAGAATTCTTGGGAAGGTATAGGTTTTGCTATTAATATCCAATTTTTGCCTCCCGATGAATTTAAGCAAAGAGTTATGCAGCGTAATTATGACTTATTACTTGTAGGACAGACTCTTGGATATAACCTGGACACATATTCGTATTGGCATTCAACACAGGCAACCCCGGTTGGGCAAAATTTTTCTAATTACAAAAGTTTCCAGGTTGATAGTATTATTGAAGCAATCAGGTCTACTTTTGACACCGAGAAAGAAGCTGAAAAACTTCTTGAGTTAGCTGAGCGTTTAAAAGATGATGTGCCAGCGATATTTTTGTATAGGCCTCTTTATTACTATGCTTCCGACAGTAAAATTGTCGGAATATCCATGGATGGAGTTGTTTTCCCGAGTGATCGATTTTCAAAAATATGGCAGTGGAAATTTGATAGATAAGGAATAAAAAGTTTTCATCTTTACATTTATGGCTAATTTCTGTATTTATTTACAGCGAATTAATTTCCCAATATGCAAGTTGTACTAAACACAGATGTGAAAAAATTAGGTTTTAAAGGTGATACTGTGAGCGTGAAAGCGGGGTATTTTAGGAATTACCTTATGCCGGCCGGTTTTGCGGATATTGCTACTAAGGCACGTGCGAGAGTGGCTGAATCACGAAAAGATAAGATCGTTATGAAGAAGGAAGAAATTATAGCTAAATCCGCAGAGACTATTGATAAGTTGAAAGGTTTAACTCTAACTATTAAAGCAAAGGCTACAGATAAAGGTAAACTTTATGGAGCTGTTACCGAGGCTGACCTTGTAGAGGCTGTAGAAAAGGCTGTAAAGATAAAATTGGATAAGGAGTTTATAAAGATGAATCATTTTAAGGAAGCAGGGGAATATACTGCTTTGATCCATTTGGGTGAAGGTTTGGATGAGGAAATAAAGGTTATGGTTGAGGCAGTTGAGGAAAAAAAGGCTTAATTTTATGGATGGAAAGGGGAAAGTTTTAGCATTGGATTACGGTAGTAAGCGTATTGGTCTTGCCAGTGGTGATGTTCGGGATGGTATAGCTTTTCCCAGAGATATATTTGAAAACAAAGGTGATGTGTTGGATAGGATTGTTTCTCTTTGCTATGAACTTTCCGTTGAAGTGGTTGTTATTGGTTTGCCCTTAAGTATGGAGCAACAGCAGGAAGAAAATCCTCTGATGAAAGGGATTAGAGACTTTGCTGATAAGTTAGGTGAGAAGGGTTTGAATATAAAGTTTGTGGATGAGCGATTAAGTTCTTTTGAGGCTGCTCAGAAAACAGGCGAGCGTGAAAAAAACGATGCGGAAGCTGCTCAAATTATTCTGCAAAGATATTTTGATAGCCTTTCATA
>JAQBYK010000024.1 GCA_027622635.1 bacterium | reverse complement strand
GCTGCTGCCTGTTTTGCTGCCTCATCTGCTGCTGCCTGTTTTGCTGCCTCATCTGCTGCTGCATCTGCTGCTGCCTGTTGTGCTGCTGCATCTGCTGCTGCCTGTTGTGCTGCCTCATCTGCTGCTGCTTGTTCTGCTGCCGCATCTGCTGCTGCCTGTTGTGCTGCCGCATCTGCTGCTGCCTGTTCTGCTGCCTCATCTGCTGCTGCTGTTACTGTAATTATTTCTGTCTTCTGTCCAGATAATCCAAAATTATTACCAGAAAGATATAAGGCTAATTCATATGTGCCTGCTTGTTCAAAAGTGTATGATATTTCATTAGTTTCATTTTGAAACACAGTTGTTATATTTGGTCCTGCAATAGTCCAATTTGATGAGTTATATTCACCTGTAGATCCTTCATTCGTACATGAAATATCTAGTGGGGCTTCTCCTTGTTTAGTATCACAACTAATTAAAGCAACAATGTCCTCTGGACTTTCTATACTAATAGAAGATTCAAGAGTAAAAGTATCTGAATTTCCATCTTCATCAATTACTTTCATGGCAGGAATAAAATCTTGTGTAGATCCATCTGCAGAATACATATAATGACAACTTAAACTTTCTGATGAATCATATTTATGTACATCGGAATCTGCATCAATGGCTGATTGTTCTTCAGGAATTTCCTCACCTGTGTTTTTACAATCTAGAATCCAAGACGATATGTTTCCTGTAGAACTATCTGTCAGATATGCTGTCACTCCGGAAGCACTAGCTTCCTCTGAAGCAATAGAAAAGCTCGCGTGAATATCCGGTTCAGCCGGGGCCGGTTCTGGTTCTGCTTCCGGCTCCGGTTCAGCTATCGTAAAGGCCTCTGTAGTAATTACTTCAATAGGATTACCTGCGACTTTACCTACAGTTTTTAAAATCACATTTTTTGGACCACTCTCCTCAAAATCGTAAGTAAAAGACTGCCCTTCACCAATTTGATCACTGGCTATATACCAGCTGTATTCCGGATCATCTACGTTTGATTTCGCATTCAAAGTTACAGTGCTTCCACCAATTGTAGGTGTTAATCTTGCATATACGAATTTTGCTTTAGTTTCATCTGATGAGAATTGGACCTTACATGCTTCCCGAATGGTTAATGGATATTGAGAATTTACTGCTACATTATCGGGCATACCGACGACACAGTCTGTGAGTTCCTCTGCTCCCTGCCCAATAAAGCCTTGAAATAGACCTCCTCCCGCGAAGAGATAGGTGCCTGTGCCCACTAAGGCTACTGCAATAACAGCAACAATTGCTATCTTTGCTTTGGACTTTTTTGGCACCGGATTTTGCGGTGCTAGAATTGGGTCAATAGGACCAATGTTTGTTGTATCTGCCATTTTTGTTTTTGTTATTTGTTAGCGTCATGTGTTATTATACCATGTTTTGCTGGTTTTCACAAGCTTGGCTTTCATGGTTTTTTCCTGCTAGAATTTAGTTATGAGTTGGCTTGATTCAGTAATATTAGGAGTTCTCCAGGGCATCACAGAATTTTTGCCTATTTCCTCAAGTGGGCACCTTATTTTCGGGGAGCATTTTTTGGGATTAAATGTTGAGTCCCTTAAAAGTTTTGATGTGGTTGTGCATATGGGTACATTGCTTGCGATTCTTGTATATTTTTGGCAGGACGTTAAAGGCATGATTTTGGCTCTTTTTAAGGTCAAAACTGATGATCCTTACTTTCGTCTCATTGGATTTATAGTTATTGCCACCATTCCTGCTGTTATTGTTGGTTTATATGGAGAAGAATTTTTGGACAACAAATTTAGGAATGTGGACTCTGTTGCTTTGTGGATGATAATTTTGGGAGTTATTTTCTTATTTGGTGAGTTTATCTATAAAAAGGTTCATGGATCTGCGAAAAATAAAGAAATACTCAGTTTAAGTTGGCGTAAAGTCATAATTATTGGTTTTGCTCAAGCTATAGCCATTATTCCCGGCGTTTCACGGAGCGGATCCACGATAGTTGCAGGTCTCTTTCAAGGTGTTAACAGGAGTACTGCAGCGAGATTTTCGTTTTTATTGGGAATTCCGGCTATTGCAGGTGCCGGACTTTTAACAGGTCTCAAATCTATTGGTGACCCTTCCGGTATCGCCTTTTTGCCTCTTGTTATCGGATTTGCCACTTCTTTTGCCTTTGGTCTTTTGTCAGTACATTTTTTGATGAGATTTCTTAAAACACATACTCTTAGAGTATTTGCCGTTTATTTAGTCATCTTGGGCCTTATTGTCTATATATAGAATCGCTGGACAAAATGCGCATATCTTTGTATGATGCTCAAAAGTTCTAAATTCCTGAAATATGGCTAATATAAGCGACTACAAGATTGCTACCCTGGGAAGCCATACTGCGCTTCAGATTCTCAAAGGGGCTAAAGATGAGGGTTTTGAGACAATTTGTATTTGTCAAAAGGATAAGAAAAGACCTTATGAGAGCTATGGGGTAGCAGATCAAATCATAGAGATTGATGCTTTTAAAGATTTTTTCAAAATTGAGCAACAGTTAATTGATCAAAATGCAATAATTATCCCTCATGGTTCATTTGTTGCTTATTTAGGTCATGAAAAAGTCAGTCAAATAAAGGCTATGCACTATGGAACTAAAGGCATTCTTGAGTGGGAATCTGACCGTAGTAAGGAAAGAGAATGGCTACTTGATGCGGATATCAAACTTCCTAAAATCTTTGATAATCCGGAAGATATTGATAGACCTGTTATCATAAAATTTCATGGAGCTCTGGGTGGGAAAGGATACTTTATTGCAAATACTCCTGAGGAATTTCATTCCAAGTATAAAAAATATGAAGGAACTGAGGGGCACGAGGAATTTGTCATTCAAGAATATATTGTAGGTGTGCCTGTATATACTCACTATTTTTACAGTAGACTTACGGGTGAACTCGAGATCATGGGATTTGATAAACGTTACGAATCAAATGCCGACTCAATTGGTAGAGTTGCAGCCAAGGATCAGGTGGATGTTGGAATTGAGACTACATACACAATCACAGGAAATGTCCCTATAGTTCTGCGGGAATCTTTGCTTCCACAGGCCTTTGAAATGGGTGATAGAGTTGTTGAGGCTTCCCAAAAATTGGCTGATGGTGGCCTTTTTGGTCCATTCTGTTTAGAAGGAATCATTGATCCAATGTTAAATTATTATGTTTTCGAAATTTCAGCTAGAATAGTGGCCGGCACTAATCCATATGTTCACGGCTCACCATATACATGGTTAAGATATGATGAACCAATGAGTACCGGACGCCGTCTTGCCAGAGACATTAAAATGGCTATTGAACAGAATCAAATTGAAAAAGTATTAGGCTAAATATGAATATAGAAGAAGCACAGAAAATATTGGATGAGTTTGTGGAAAGTGAAAGTCTACAGCGCCACTGCAAGGCTGTAGCTTCTTCCATGAAGTATTTTGCCAAGAAACATGGTGAAGACGAAGATCAATGGTATATTACAGGACTTCTGCATGATTTTGATTATGAGAAATACCCCAAAGAACATCCCATGAAAGGAGAGGGAATACTGCGTGAAAGAGGAGTTGATGAAGAGATAATTCGCGCAATTCAAAGTCATGCAAACTATACAAATGTAAGTCGTGATTCACTTATGGAAAAAACTTTGTATGCAGTTGATGAGTTGTCCGGATTTGTTGTTGCTGTGGCTCAAGTCAGACCTGATAAAATGCAAGGAATGAATGTAAAGTCAGTCAAGAAAAAGCTCAAGGATAAGGGGTTTGCAGCTGCAGTTAATCGCGGTGACATTTCTGAAGGCGCAGAGGAACTTGGAATTGAGCAAGATGAATTAATACAAGGTGTGATTGAAGCACTAAGCGAAAATGATCAGGTGCTTGGTCTAAAATAAATCTAATATGAATATTGAAGCCATTTTAAAAGACTATGACACTTCTAAAATAACGATTGGAGTATTGGGTGGTCACAGCGCTCTTGATGTATGTAATGGTGCTACAAACGCCGGTTTTGATACTGTAGTGGTTTGCCAGAAGGGTCGTGAAAAGACATATGAGAAATATTATCGCCGAAGAGATGGTCGCGGATGTGTTGGCAATGTTATTTTGGTCGATAAATTTGGAGACATTGTTAACAAGAGCGTACAAGATGAATTAAGGGCTCTAAATACGGTTTTTATTCACAATCGTTATTTCTGGGTTTATTGTGATTTTGAGAAAATAGAGAAGGATTTTGAGGTTCCGATTTTTGGGCTCAGAGAGGGTGTTAAGCTTGAAGAACGCGATATTCCCAACAATCAGTATGATTTGCTCAAAAAGGCCAAAATTCGCATTCCTAAAATCTTTGATAAAGCGACTGATATAGATTGTCTCGCAATTGTGAAGGTCAATGAAGCTGATAGGGGTTATGAGCGTGCTTTTTTCTTTGCTGATAACGAGTCCTCATTTCAGGATGAAGCTGAAAAACGAATAGAGAGTGGTTTGATCACAAAAGACGCCTTAGATGATGCGGTTATTGAAGAATATATAGTCGGTGCGCACGTTAATTTAAATTATTTTTACTCACCATTGAGTGATGAACTAGAATTAATGGGCACTGATACCAGGAGACAAACAAATTTGGATGGATTTCTTAGACTCCCGAGCAAAGAACAAGAACTTGTTCGTAAATATATGGAACCAAAGATCATAGAAACCGGTCACTACTCCGTTACGATGAAGGAATCCCTTGTTGAGAAGGCCTTTGAACTAGGTGAGAGATTTGTGAAAACTATGAAAGAAGAGGTCGCACCGGGAATGATCGGCCCTTTTGCTTTACAGGGAGCAGTCAGTGCTGAAAGTGGCAAAGAGGAGTTTGTGATTTTTGATGTAAGCATGAGAATCCCGGGTTCTCCCGGAACTAAATACACCCCTTATTCGGCTTACCTATATGGTGAATCCATTAGCTATGGGGATAGGATTGCTATGGAAATTGAGAGAGCTTCAAGTGAGGGACGGCTAGCTGAGATTTTAACCTAAAATCTTTTTGAGAGCTTTGTCGTAGCTTGTGAGTTTGAGTTGCAACTCTTTTTTGGTTTTTCCTATGTCTAAATTTATTTCCTCCAGCATTCTTTTGACTGTGGCTTTTTGGATCAGTTTTGTCGCGAGCTTTGCCGGTATGTGGAGTGTTTTTTTCTTTTTCTTTAGTATTTTCAGAATTTTAGAGATGAATTCTTTATATTCGATTGGATGCGGCCCTGCCAGGTCATATATTGTGATGCCTTTGTTTTCTTTTTTTATTGAGGCAAGTATCGCCTGAACAACATCCTCAACATATATCGGTTGTATTTTGTTTAGTCCATCTCCGATTATTGGCACAACAAAGGGAACTAGAGTTGTAGATTTCAATAATTTTTTGAAAATTCCACCCTCTTTTCCGAAGATAAGTGTTGGCTTTAGAATAATTGTGTTTATGCCTGATTTAAGAATTATTTCGTCGGATTTTCTTTTCCCCAGTCCATAGCTGTCCTTGTTTTTTCTGTATCCTGCAGCGGAACTAACGTGTATAAGTTTCTCTATTTTGCTCTTTTTTGCGGCTTCAACAATATTCTTGATCCCCGTGGTTAAAACCGTTGTGTCGACTTTTCCGCTCTGTTTTCTGGGCCCACTTATATTTATAATTATGTCCTGTCCCACACAAGCCTTTTCGGTGTCTTTTTTCTTTGTCAGATCTCCATAAAAAAAATCACCTTTTATCCCAGATATGTCACTGCTCTTTCTAACAAAATAAGTGACATTAAATTTGCTTAATTTGTCTGCAAGATACTTTCCAACAAATCCTGTTCCACCAAATATCAATATCTTTTTCATTTCTTTCTTTCTGAAAAAACTTGCGGGTTTCTTTTTAGCAGGCTATAAGCCCCATATACACTCAAAATAAAGGCTGCTAACATTGTGTAATATGCTACTTCTTTCACTATTTCAGATCTCATAGAAACCCCAAAAAATTGGTCGGCTCCGATGGATAAATATATTAGTGCCAAGAATAATGAGATTGTTTGCAGTAGAGCTTTATTCTTGCCTGACCTTCTGGCGCTGATGAATATTTTTTGACTAACCGCATAGCTTTTCCATCCGTCCATCACCATTTCTCTTCCTACAAATGCCAGAACCAACCACATAGGGTAAATACCAACACTCTGTAGGAATATCATGTACAGCAATATTATTAATTTATCAGCCAGTGAATCTATAAATTTACCAACATTTGTTATTTGTCCGTACTTCCTGGCGATGTAGCCGTCCGCCAGATCTGTAAACATTGCAACTGCAAATATAACTGTAGAAATCAGAATGTTGTATGGCACTGAATTCAGAAACAGAAAGACAAGACCAATTGGCGTTAGTACAAGCCTTGAAAGCGTTATTTTATTAGGCAGAGTCATATATATTTTATGCTTAAATTATGTTAGTTTGATTCTACCTTAATTTGGTTATTATGAAAGTACTGCTCTTGGCAGCCGGTAGAAGTAAAAGGATGCAACCTGTTGAAGATAAGAATTTTTTGAAATTTTTGGGAAAGCCTCTTATTCAGTGGCAACTTGAGTTATTGCATGAAAATTGTTTTGACGATGTCCTGGTTGTTGGTAGTGCTCATAATATGGATAGAATTTCAGATATTGGCAAAAGCTTAGATATGAATGTTGAGATATGCGAACAGGAGGACCTGGAATTGGGCATGGCCGGAGCTGTTCTTTCCGCTAAGGATAAGCTCGATGGACCTGTTTTAATTTTTAGTAGTAATGATGTGGTTGAGTCCAAAGCTTTTGAATTGTTGAAAGATGCGGCTTTAGGAAATGAGGATGCCTATATTTTAGGTAAGAAAGTGACAGAGTATTTTCCCGGTGGGTATTTAGAGGTTGAAGATGGTTTTATAAAGAATATCATCGAAAAACCCGAGCCCGGAAGTGAACCCAGTGATTTGGTTAATTTGGTAGTACATGTTCATAAGGATTTTGGGAAATTGGTGAATTATTTGGAGAAGGTCAGTAGTGATAAGGATGATAGGTATGAAGTTGCTCTATCCGGGATGATTAAGGATGGAGTTAAAATGAAGGCTGTGTCCTATGATGGTGTTTGGCTACCTATAAAGTTTCCCTGGCATGTACGGAAAGTTTTTGATCACTTTTTTGAGAAAGCTGACAAAGGTGTGAGTGACTCTGCAAAGATTTCCAAGAATGCTGTGATTAATGGTGATGTGATCATTGAGGATGGAGTGAAAGTTTTTGATTGTGCCGTTGTGAATGGGCCTTGTTTCATAGGTAAAGATTCTATTGTGGCTACAAATGCTCTGGTACGGGAAAGTAATATTGGGGAAAAGTGTGTTATCGGTTTTGCCAGTGAAGTTGCTCGTAGTTTCCTTGGTGACAGCGTTTGGACCCATTCCAACTACATTGGGGATAGCGTTCTTGGGAACAATATTTCCTTTGGAGCAGGTTGTGTGACCGGAAACTTACGACTGGATGAAAAAAATGTGCTGGTTGACTATGATGGCAAGAAGTTGGATACCCAAAGTAGTAAATTTGGCATTGTTGTAGGTGATAATGTGCGATTTGGTATTAATGCTAGTATTATGCCCGGGGTCAAGATTGGTAGCGGAAGTTTTATTGGAGCTGGGGTAGTTATAGCTCAAAATATTCCTGAAAAAAGTTTTGTTAGAGGTTCATGGGATTTGAAAATTTCTGAAAATCACTCTAGTGTTGAAAATGTCGATCGCTCAAATTATAAGAAAAATTTAGATGCCTAAGCTTTCCATTACAATAGTCAATTACAATCAAAAGTATTTTCCGCGTCTTTGCGTTGAGGCCCTCAAAAAATCCAAGTGTGACTTTAAGTTTGAAATAATTATTTGCGATAACAATTCCAGTGATGAAAGTGTTGAGTATCTTAAACAAGCTTCTGATAAAGGGGATATTATTTTGGTTGAGCCCGGCCGTAATCTTGGATATGGCAGTGGACATAATTTTGCCGCGAGAGAAGCAAATGGTAAGTACATTCTTATTTTGAATACAGACATTACAGTCGAGCCCGATACTTTACAAAAGTTGGTAGACTACCTGGATGACCATGATGATGTTGGGATTGTTGGTCCCAAATTGATGTATCATAATGGCGAAGTTCAAAAATCTTGCAGACGCCATTTTAAGTTCTTTGATCTGTTTATCAAGAGAAGTTTTTTGAGAAAGGTTTGGCCATTTAGTGGGCGATACAAGAAATATATTATGGAAGATTTTAATCACGAGAGTACTCAGGTAGTTGATTTGATTACCGGTGCTTTTATGATGATGCCTAAAAAAGTTTATGAAAAAATTCGTGGTTTTGATGAGAGATATTTTTTATTTATGGAAGATTTTGATTTGTGCAAAAAGGTTCAGGAAGAAGGTTTCAAGATAGTCTATCATCCTGAAGCAATTGCCTGGCACTATCATAAAAGGTTAAGTGAGGGGCGATTTTTAAAACTTCTTTTCAACAAAATCTCCTGGTATCACCTGGCAAGTGCCATTAAGTATCATTGGAAATGGAGAGGTCGCTAGATAAGCTTATCCCTTTGCGATTTGCTTTATGACTTCGGGGTAATACTTTTTTTCCAGTGCCTGGACTTTTTCTTTTAGAGTTTCCGGAGTATCTGACTCCTCTATCGGACAAGTTTTTTGAAGAATGATTTCGCCTGTATCAACACCTTCTTCTACATAATGGATAGTCATACCGGTTTCAGTCTCGCCGGATGCCAAAACTGCTTGATGTACGCTTTGACCAAAGAAGTCTTTTCCGGAGAATTTTGGAATTAAGGAGGGATGCACGTTTATAATCTTGAATTTTTTTACAAATTCCGGACTGAGGATTCTCATATATCCAACCAGTACAACTAAATCTATATCCTCTTCTTCCAAGATTTCAGCAATTTCGTAATCATATTCTTCACGAGATTTGTCTTTGGGATCTATGAAAATGGTTTTGAATCCTTGCTCCTGCGCACGCTCTAGCGCAAAGCAATGTTCTTTGTTACTTATAACCATTGAGAGTTCAATACCGGGCATTTTGCCTGCTTGAATTTCGTCGATTATTGCCTGTAAGTCTGTGCCCTTTGTTGATGCCAGAACCGCGATTTTGAACATATTATTTGGTTATTCTCATTCCTAACTTTTTCTTAATTTTATTTCCGGTTGGTGTTACCGCAAGTCCACCAAGTGCGGTTTCACGAAGTTTTGGGGACATAATTTTAGCAATATTTTTCATAGCCCATACTACTTCATCAAATGGGATATAACTTTTTACTCCGGCAATTGCTAAATCCGAAGCACCAATTGCTGACATACACCCCAATGCATTGCGTTTAATACAAGGTACTTCTACCAGTCCTCCAAGCGGATCGCAGGCCAAGCCAAGATAACTTTTAAGTCCGATAGATGCGGCATGGAAGCATTGTTCCGGTGTCCCTGAACGCATTTCGGTTAACCCCGCCGCTGCCATTGCGACCCCGGCTCCAACCTCAGCCTGGCAACCACCTTTCGCTGCTGAAAGTGTAGCTCCCTCGGCAATAATTAATCCTACAGCGGAAGAGCAAAACATTGATCTCAGTAATTTTCTTTTCCCGGCTTTGAAATGTTCCGCGCAACTAAATAAAGTGCCAGGGACAACCCCGGCTCCACCGGCTGTTGGAAATGCCACTATGCGTCCCATGTTAGCATTTTGTTCTCCAACTGCAATTGCGTATGCCATTGCGCGGACTGTCACCTTGTTCCCCATCATAGTGCCCACTTTTTTTAGGGCGACTCCAAGAAGGTATGCGTCTCCTCCAACCATACCCATTTTTGACTTATGTGTGGATTTTACTCCGGCTCTTACAGCTTCATACATTACGTCTCTTGTCTGTTTCATTTTGTTCCTGACTGCCGGGATTGATTTTCCTGCACGCTCAGCTTCATATTTTTTAGCAATTTCTGAAATCGGCAAATTGTGTTTTTTGCATAATCTCAGTACATCCTGTGTTGTGTGAAATTCATATTTCATTCTTTTTGTAATTTAGATAAAGATCTAATAAAGTCGACACCCGGTGTATTCTTTTCCAATTCCATGACCTCCGGAAGTGTAATTCTCCGTCCCTCTATGCTTAAAACGGTTAATGTTTTTTCTTTAACTTTAGTGTGAACTTTTTCAGCAACCTTGATGCCCTGTGTTTTAAGTTTCTTTGTCATCCTTTGTATTATTCCTTTATCTCCATCGTGCATTATCACTAAAGAAAGAAATTTTCCAGCCCTTCCCGGAAGGTAAACTTTGAAATTATCAATTTTTAAAATTTCAATCATTCCCCCTCCAATCGAAGAGCCTATAACTGACATCTTATTATCCCGATTTTCAAGTACTATCTCTACTGTGTTTGGATGATATTCCCTACCTAAATCCTTTTTTATGAACTCAAATTCTATTCCTTTTTCTTTTGCAATTTTAAAACTATCTTTGATTCTTGCGTCGCTCGTCATGAATTTCATGATTCCTCCAAGAAGTGCTTTATCTGTAGCATGCCCTTTGTAAACTTCTCCAAAGGAGCCATGTAAATAGAACTTAATCTTTCTTGGTGTTCTATGAAAGAGAGCCCGTGCAAATTGTCCTATTTTACATGCACCGGCAGTATGGGAGCTACTGGGCCCTACCATCACAGGTCCTGCAATATCGAAAATTGATAAATTAGCCATGTTTGTAAACTTCCTATTTACTCCACTTTACCAGAGAGTGAAATAAAGTCCACCTTAAATTATACAATGTCTTTTCACCTGTCCATTGTATGTGTTTGCAGGCCCGTGGTCTTTTTGGTATGATTATATGATGTGATAAGGTTTTAATGATGATAAGATGCCATTGTCGAAGCTGACCCGAGATCGTTGACATTCAGTTTGATTACAAAGATTGAGAATAGTTAGTTTAGATTTTAAAACTTACTACTTTCAACCTTTGTGATGGCTCTCTCTGACCATTTGGGCCGGTTAATTACTTTCCCTCGGGATTGGGCTTGGTGGCTTCCTAACTTCATTATTAGTTTGAGAAGTTCACATCAACAGGCGGTCGTAGGCACGACTAAAAATATTGTCCAAAGCAAAGATTGTAAAAAAATGGACTGGTCTCCTGAAAAACAAAAACAAATTCAATACAAACTCTCGATACTGCAATTAATTCTGTACTATCGATAGAGCCTGGGTTTGGCGCCCCCTCTAAATACTTAGGAGGGGCTTTTGTTTATCTCTGCTCGTTTAGAGGTTTTAAACCCTGATCCTGGGTCTCTTCAATTGGAACTGTTACCGGCTGGGCTACTTGAGCTTGTGCCATAACCTGTGGTGTGCCTTCTGCCATGACCGGAACTCCTTGAGGAACCGGAGCAACTTGTGTAGTAGCCGTGACTGCAGCTTCCGGTGCACCCGGTTGGGCTGCCACTTCTTCCACAATGGCATCTTGCAAAAGCTTTTCTGTGTAGTTTTGATCTTTATCCTCAACAACCGTACGAATAGGCCATGGAATTGTAACGTTATGTTCGTCAAACAATTTCTTGATAGCCAAGGTTAGATTGCTTTTAATTTTTATCCATCCACTCTTTGAATCCACCCAAGCCTTTACTTTAATTGTAATCGCGCTATCTCCAAATTCGCCTATTAATACTGCCGGTTTGGGTTCAAGCAATATGCCCTTTGTTGATTTTACGGCCTTCATACATATTTTTATTACATTTTCTAAATCACTTCTATATTCAACTCCGACAACAACTTCAATTTTACGGAAAGGATTACTTGTGAAACTTGTAACCTGTTTCTTGAAAAGATCTCCATTTGGAACGATTACTTTTGTTCCGTCAATCGCCTGAAGTATTGTGACCCTTGACTGTAT
>JAQBYK010000023.1 GCA_027622635.1 bacterium | reverse complement strand
AAGTTCAGGAATATCTCATTCCAAATTCAAAAGATTTTAAATTCCAAAAAGATTATATCAATTTCGATATTATAAAGTCCGGCAAAACCATTGCAAAAGAGGATAAAAAGGGTATAAAGAAGCCCTATAACAGCTACATCCTATTTCCCAAAAAGAAAATAGAGATAAATAAACCGGCCATCTACTTAGCCAAAAAAATATGAGTAAACTCTGGGCAAAAAAAGGATCAAAGATCAACACGATCATTGAAGCCTACACTGTCAACGAAGACTACCTTCTCGACAATCAACTAATGCCATATGACATCCAGGCAACCAAGGCACATGCCAAAGGACTAGAGTCCATCGGCATACTCACCAAAGAAGAACTTAAGAAAATTATAAGTAGACTCGGCGCACTTGAAAAACTTTGGAAAAGTGGAAAGGTGAAAATCAAAGTTACAGATGAAGATTGCCATACCGTAATAGAGAATTTTCTCTCAGGAAAACTAAGAACTACCGGTAAAAAAATACATACGGGAAGAAGCAGAAACGACCAGGTCCTAACTGCGATCAGGTTATACATGAAAGATAATCTCAAGAAGATTAAGAAAGAAGCAAAGAAAGTTGCCAAACACTTTCTGGAATTCGCCATAGAGCACCAAAATGTGCCAATGCCGGGATATACGCATACCCAACAAGCCATGCTTTCAAGTGTAGGACACTACTTTTGCGCTTATTTTGAGAGCCTTATAGACGATATAAGCTTCTTGGATGCCGTACACTCACAAATAGACTCTAACCCTCTTGGAAGCGCTGCCGGATACGGCACATCCCTACTACTCGACCGTGAGCTAACAACTAAAGAGCTAAAATTCAAGAACATCCAAATCAATTCTCTTTATTGTCAAAACAGCAGAGGAAAATTTGAAAGCCTTTATCTTGAAGCTCTATCTCAAATCATGTTTAGCCTCTCTAGATTCGCAAACGACTTAATACTTTTCACCAGCCAAGAATTTGATTTTTTCAAAGTAAAAAACACCCTTGTAACAGGCTCAAGCATCATGCCTCAAAAGAGAAATCTTGATGGGATGGAAATTCTAAGAGGAAAAACACATATAGTCACAAGTAATCAATCTCTAATCAAAGACATCTGTAAAAACCTAATTTCAGGTTATCACAGAGATCTGCAACTCATAAAAAAACCGCTTTTCGAAAGTACAGAAATAGTACTTCAGAGCCTGGACATCGCAGATCTATATCTAAAAGGAATCAAGCCTAAGGAGAAATCAATTGCAAAAAAAATCAGCCATGAAATCTATATGGCGGATCTTGCAACTGATCTGGCAAAACAAAAAAAGATTCCATTCAGAACAGCATACAAACAAGCACACAAAAAAATTGCCAAATACAAGCCAGACCCAAAGGAAAACATCAAATCAAAGATAAGCTTGGGAGCACCGGGCAACCTGGATATCCACTATTACAAAAGTAGACTTCGTAAGATCTAGGTAAGATTAGCAGATCCAACTCTAAAACCGGTTTCAACGTCAAAATAAAGATGAATTTGAAGAAAAGATTCCGGCTCATCGGATGCATAACCAAATATCAAGATACAATTTGGATCATTAAAAACTTTAAACCTCAATCTACTTAATCTAGCTCTATAATTATCCAACTGAGGAACTTTTCTTAAAACCTGATCATCCGACCAACCGGAAGCGGCAGCTAACTTACCCACAACATCATCAACGGATAGATCCACATCTAAGTCAAACTTTTCAGACAATTTTTGAGCACCCATAAACAAATTATTAAGACCTATGTATAACAAGAATAAAAAATCCTGTCAACACTAATTGGGTCGCTTAGGCGCATGCTAAAAATTATCCCAAATCAACTGATTCGTAACTTCGTGGTGGTACAAAATTTCACAAGCCTTAACTCTGGTTCCAAAGGCTTTTGGACACCTCACCGCACTTTCCTCTTTCAACCCAAGATATTTATCACGATTATCAACACCCAAAACATCCAAAACAAATTCACTCTTTTTAAAATGATGCATTGCGGCCCAAATATTTTCAGGAAGAATCTTTGTTTTTCCCTTATACAACTTGTCCTCCATCATCCTCAGCTCTTCATCACTCGCATTAATGCCTTTAAGTCCGGCCTTCATTATTCCAAAAATACACAAATATGGATTTACATCAGGTGCAACTGTTCTAACTTCAATACGAGCACTCTTTTCGTTACCTTCCGGGATTCTAATCATGGCACCACGATTAACCGCAGAAACCATAATTTGATTTGGTGCTTCAAAATTAGGATCAAGCCTTCGATATGAATTAACGGAAGAATTCATCATAAGACAAAGATCATTCGCATGATATAGAACACCGGCAATAAATTTCCATGCATCTCCGGAAAGCCTATTCTTACCATCTTCCTTATAGAAAATGTTTTTTCCATCCTTGGAAATAGATAAATTCATGTGCATACCACTACCGTTCAGATTTTGAATAGGTTTTGGAATAAAAGACGCGGTAAAGCCCATCGCCTTTGCAACCTGCCTTGCAAGCAATTTATAAAGAAGAATTTGATCCGCCGTATCAACTCCAACAGAATATCTAAAATTTAACTCAAATTGAGCAGGTGCCACTTCAGGATGATCTTTTTCATTAGAAAATCCCATAGCTCTTTGAACTTCAGCAAATTTATCAATAAACAATCTCAAAGTATCCTGAGGAAGAGAACTGAAATACCCGCTCATTGTAGCTAATTCAAAGCCATCTCTTTCGTTAAACGTTTGCTCGGATTTTTCTCCCTTAAACAAAAATCCCTCTATCTCGGGAGCACAGTTTACAACCATACCTTTCTCCTGAAGCTGCTGAGACAATTCAAGAAGACTCGAACGAAAATCAGATTTAAAATAACTTCCATCCCTATTACAAACATTTCCAAATACCAAAACCTTCCCAGGCCCGAATAAATCAGAAGGTGTCCATCTGAAAGAAGTCCAATCAACCTTAAGCCTCAAGTCAGAGTCAGAAAGCACAGTAAAGCCATTAATTGAAGACCCATCAAATGTCAGATTATCCTCAGAATCTATAATAAATTTTTTGTCATAATCCAGAGCATGCAATCGCCCTTCCAAATCAGAAAAACAAACTACCACAGCCTTAATTCCGGACTCACTCTCCAAATATTTCAGAAATCTGTCTTTCATCTCATCACTGCCTACTCCCTTAAGCCTTTCAGCCCTAACCTCCAAATTCTTTTCCTCTAATTCAGCATAAGAAAGATCAATTAAGTGCGGTTGCTTCCACAAAACAGCACCATACTCTCTATCATGACCGGAAATTCGACCATGCCTAGTTGCGGAACCAAGCTTAGTTTTGTCCATCGTAGTGTCATCCATAGTAAAAATATTAAAAAGTATGTCTTTTTAATACTGAGTCTGAAAATAGTTATCAATGTCAAAATTTCATTCAAAAACATGCTGTCGAACAAAAAAACCAATGATTTCATAGGGTTTTAATGAAAAATCGTCAAATTTTGTCGAAATTTTCTACAATTCACATCAAGTTGCTATTTCATGATAAATGTTTCACAGCGTGGATTGATATATGATGAGTAATAAGCTATAATAAACAGATTAAATTTAAAAATGAAGAGAACAATTTTATCGCTTGTAGTAGTATTCAGCCTTTTTCTTTTAACCGGTTGTAAAATTCAATTTTTGCCTAGCAGTGATGAATCTACAGAGAAGATTAAAACAAATGAAATCAAATCAATCCCAATTGTCTATGACAATCAACGTAATACTGAAAAAGCTCCTAAAGAAACCAATCCCGAATTAGAAAAAACCACCGGGAAAATATACGCAAAGGGTCCGGAAGGAATACGCCCTGACAACGCTATCTCAACAAAAAGACCCAACAAAATTAGCCCATTTTCAGTAGGTAAAACCAAATTCCGCAACAATAGAAATGACCTTCCGGAAGTAACACTCGCAAAATACACCTATTGGTACGAATGTGATTACGCGGGTTCATGTTTGGATTCCGAGAGTTATGTTTGGTATGACTGCTACTACGACAATTTCACATCAGAGTGCGAAGCGGGAAATTATTGGTTAAGCGAAGATTATACAGTTGAGTGTAACAGTAATGGACTCTGCAACGATTCAAATGAATTCGGGTGGTATGATCCATTAAAGGACACAGAGTCCATATCCCCAAAAGAAGCTATGTGCTGTGACAGTTGGGGAAACTGCTATACGGAAGACAGCGTATGGATGGATGACCCACAATATTTAAACGTAGAATTTTGTGATGAATGTGGCAATTGCTATGACTATTATGGCAATGCTGCGGGATATGATGAAAGTTCATATAATGAAGAACTATGCAAACAATACTATTACTACGACTTAGTCAAAGAATGGGATAGCTGTGGAAACGGATATGACAAAAACGGAGAATTCCTATTTTATGACAATTATTACTACGATTACCAAGCCTGCAACGAAGACTATAAATCCTGCCAAACAAGCTCAACAGGAGAAAAAAATGATTGCGACACTTTAGGAAACTGCTACGACAAAAACGGCCTACAATATGAAGACCCATTCTACGATGTCACAGCTTTTTGCGATGAATGTGGCAACTGCTACGACTATTATGGCAATGAAACTGAAAAAGATGAATCCTTCACAGATGACTATTGGTGTAGTCAATACTATAAATACGAAAACGTAGACTATTACGATGAATGTGGAAACGCTTACGACAAAAACAAGGAATATCTATTCTATGATAACGACAAGTACGATTACAAAGCCTGTTACGGAATCAAATAAAGAGTAGTCCAATTGCCCCCACAACAGTTATTGGGATAAAGAGCCTAAGTAATTTATAGGCCAATTTTTTACTTCCAAATAAGAAGAAAATTCCGGCTTTAGCAAATGTATTAGTGATGACAGCTATAACAATGGCTACAGTAGCAACCCTCAAAGAAATATCGGTTTGAGCCAATCTTGCCATCGATATAGTTATAGAATCCATATCAACAAGACCTCCTACGAAACTTGCGAGATACAAAACCTTCTCACCAAACATATTCACAACCAATTTTGTAATCAATAAAACAATTGCAAAAAGAACTGCAAAATTAACAGCAGGCTTTAGCTGAAAAGGACTTTCCATTCTAAGAGAATCCTTATCAAACTCTTCTGTGCTCTTTTTGTCCTTATTCTTGTAATAAACATAAAATGTCAGAGCAATTGCGGCAAAGCCCATAAGCAAGAGTGGTATAGCAGCTAATTTTGATAACTCACCATTTACAACAAGTATTTCCAACAAAACCCTAAAGAAAAGCGCGCTCATAGAGACAGAAATCCCCAGCAAATAGGGAGAAACATCACCTTTGGATTTCTTACTCATTTCAGCAAAGCTATAAGCTAAAGCGGTTGTAGAAATAAACCCCGACAAAAATCCTGTCAAAATTATTCCTCTTTTGGCTCCAAACAACTTCATAGCAATATAACTCACAAAAGATATGCCGGAAACAAAAACAACCATCAACCAAACCACATAAGGATTGAAGAATTCATATGGACCAAAGCCTTGATTGGGCAAAAGTGGCAAAACGACAAAAGTAATAATGATAAACTGTATAGTGGAAACAAGCTCCTTATGCTTCACATGTGTAGCCCAGGTATGCAAAGGATCCTTGAAATGCAAAATAATCAAAATAATCAAAGCTACAATAGTAGCCAAAAGATATTGTTCCGTCCCACTCAAAACACCAATCAAATAAACCAAAATAGCCGCCACTTCAGAAGTGGCTCCCCTATCCCTTGAATGATAAGTAGTCATCACATAAGCCGT
This sequence comes from bacterium, assembly GCA_027622635.1. Lineage (GTDB taxonomy): Bacteria > Patescibacteriota > Gracilibacteria > UBA1369 > LOWO2-01-FULL-3 > JAQBYK01. The sequence goes on along the minus strand of JAQBYK010000023.1, from coordinate 6,128 downwards.
AATCAATAGAACAACAAATCCAATACTTATAGCCACAAAGAATGCCATTGAAAACTCAGATAACATATAGGCAATAGCGCCCATTAGAGATATCAATGCAAAAGTCCTAATTCCACCAAAAGAACTATAAATGTGCCTTCTAAATCTATTTTCACGCTCCAAACCGATCAAAGTACCTAAGGCAACCGCAACTCCCAATTGTTGAAAAACAGAGAAATCCATCTCTGAATTATAGCATATTTAAGCGTTTTCCTCAACTTAACGAATGCTTTTATTCATAGTCCTAAGGGCAGAAGTGGAAATCTTCATCCTTCGCATTCTACCTGTTTTAGGATCAATCACCTTCTTTACTATAAGATTAGGCAAATACCTACGTTTTGTGGCATTTAAAGCATGACTTCGGTTTTGCCCTGAAGCTGGTTTCTTTCCTGTAATTTCGCATTTTTTAGCCATAGCAAAGAGATTCTAGCAACTTTTAGCTAAAGATCAAGCACAAATAACCTTATAGGAATAGTCGCGATAATCATTTCAACAATACCATCAAAAGTAAGCAGAACAAGCATTCCTTCAGTTGTTCGCATTAAAACAATATCGCCAATAGAAAAAGAAATAAGTGCAAAAATAGCGTACAAAATAAAGAAGAAAATACCTAGAAACTGTTGTTTTACTCCACCCATATCATGCTCAATATTTCTATAAGCAACAGAAAACAGAACCGTTAATATGACACCAACCAAAAAATTCTTTAAGAAAACAACCAGATAAAAGTCCAAATTGGAAAGCTCTATGAAATCCATCAAAAAAATCAAATCAGGCTGGAAACCGAACATCGAAAAAACGGCAAAACTATAAAACACGGAAAGTAAACCAACCACCAAGCCCGCAAATAAATACCTAGAAACTGACATGTTTTCATTGTAACATTGGGACAATGAAAAAAAGAACAGAAAAAGATTCGATGGGACAGGTCCAATTGGATGCCAATGCGTATTACGGTGCTTTTACTCAACGCGCAAAAAATAATTTCCAAATAAGCGGACAAAGAGCACCGACAGTTTTCAAAGAAGCCCTGGGTTTAGTCAAACTCGCAGCAGCACAGTCGAACGGTTCTCTAAAACTGTTAAATTCAAAGCAAAAAACCGCGATAGAGAGAGCATGCCAAGAATTTATTGCGGGGAAATTTGATAATGAATTCACACTGGACATTTTCCAGGCCGGAGCGGGAACTTCCTACAACATGAATTCAAATGAAATCATAGCTAATCGGGCCAACGAAATATTGAAAGGAAAGAAAGGTGAATACAAATTCGTCCATCCAAATAATCACGTCAATATGGGACAATCCACAAATGACGTAATCCCCACAGTAACACGGATAGCTTCACTCCTTCTTCTTCCGGACTTGTTAAGAGAGATCAAAGAACTCGAAGAAGAGCTTGGCCGGAAAGCAAAAGAGGGAAAAAAAATAACAAAGGTAGGTAGAACACACCTTCAGGACGCTGTTCCAATCACTTTTGGACAATCATTTGACGCATATAAAGAAGCCTTAAGAAAATCCAGGGAATTCATAGAAAATCAAAGTCAAAATCTACAAATACTGGGAATAGGCGGAACTGCAACAGGCACAGGAATAAACGCTCATCCACGATATAAATCATTAATGATAAAAAATCTAAGCAAACTTACAGGAATAAAATTTAAGTCTGCAAAAAATCTCACAGAAACATCCAATAACATGAATGCATTGATGAATTTTTCAGCATCTCTCAGGTCTCTAGCAGTAAATCTCCTCAATTTTTGTGGAGATTTGAAATTATTAAGCATGGGACCAAAGGCGGGAATAAGCGAAATAATATTACCGGCTGTTCAACCCGGATCATCGATAATGCCGGGGAAAATAAACCCTTCTATCCCGGAATGTACAGAGATGATCTGTCTACAAGTTTTAGGAAATGACCGCGTCATAGAACTTGCCGCACAAAAAAGCCAGTTTGAATTAAATGTATTCTGCCCAATAATAATGCCAAATCTTCTGCAATCGATTCTTATTCTTACAAACGGATTAAAAACTCTACGCGAACGTTGCATTAAAGACCTAAAAATAGACAAAGAGAGAACACAATATTTGTTTGAAAACAGTCTCGCTACGGCAACAGCATTAGTACCGGAAATAGGATACTCATTAACAGCGGAAATAGTAAAATCAGCCCTAAAAAACAATCACACAATCAAAGAAGAAGTTCTAAAAAGAAAACTCTTCACAGAAAAACAACTCTCAAAGACGGTTTAATAGATTTCCATTTTCCCAACCAACTCATCGAAAAAGTCCTTATGCGAAGCATAATGAAAGCTTGGAATTCGCATATAAGCTTCATAAATAAAAGACCCATCATTACTTAAACTAAAGAAATGCCTCACAGCTTCATTTCCGGAACCCTCATCCACGAAATATCCTGAAAAACCGGAATAGTCGACAAATTCAATATTATATCCTGGATATTCTTTATATATATATTCAGCCACACTCGGATATTTTTCAAAATTTTCAAAAGGCAAAAACACAATCTCAACTTTATAATCAACATGTGCACTATCCTCTTCGGTATGGGCGACAGCATCGGGGTCAGGTGTAAACCACCTTGTCAAAACAACACCATCATTCAAATACTCAACATCAAAATCCGAAGGTAAAATCAGTCCAAAGTCATACCTATCGTTTTTATATCTCAACTCATCACTAAATGACTGCGCCAAAGCATCAATCAAATCCATACAATTATAAAGACCATCAACAAAATCTTCCGCCCAAAATCTATAATTAAATTCATCAACAGCTACACTATAGATCACCGGCAAATCATCTTTATACCAAGCCTCATAAGAAAACCCATCCGAGTTTTTTGTATGATTCTCTAATTCAGCTTCGGATCGCAATAAACCATCATTCAATCCAAAGTGAATCCTGCAATTTTCATAGTCCAAATATCCTTTAACTCCATCAGAAATTAACACTGCATTATATGGATACTCAAAATAATAGTCCTTTTGGTCAATCTTTATCTCATGAAATTGCGATTTTTCACGCTCATTAAAAATTCCACCATCCGGATCAAAAGAAACTTCTATCTCGGGACCGGCACAAGAAGTTAAGAACAAAGCCAAAACAATAATTACTCTCCTCATACACACAAGCTTATGACTCTTGAGAGAAAAACTCAATTTAACACCAATGACAAATTGACCAAATCATTGGGTCTTGGTATAAACAAGCCATCATGCAAATCTCAGAGATTTTTTACAGTATACAGGGGGAAGGAATCAATATTGGAAAACCGGCCATATTTTTGCGCCTGGCGGGATGTCATTTACGATGTACATGGTGTGACACAAAATACACATGGGATCTTAAATCCGGCAAAAACATGACCACAAACGAAATCATCAAAGAAATCAAAAAACACCCTTGCAAACACCTGGTAATCACTGGAGGTGAGCCATTGATTCAACAAAACGCATTAATTGATTTGCTAAAGCATCTCAAGAAATACTACATTGAAATTGAAACTTCGGGTTCTCTTCCAACGCATCTGAATGATTATATTGATAATTACAATTGCTCACCAAAACTTGGAAATTCTAAAAATCGAAACATCAAACTGGAAGAATTTCCTGAAGAGAAAACTAACTATAAATTTGTAGTAGATAAAAATTCAGACCTCAAGGAAATAAAAGAATTCATTCGTAAACATCGACTACCCAAAAAGAATGTCCAACTCATGCCACAAGGTGTTAAGAAGAGAGAACTCGCAAAAAAATCTGAGTGGCTGGCAGAAATATGCAAAAAAGAAAATTTTAGGTTCACACCTCGCTTACACATAAATTTATGGGGAAACAAAAGAAAGAAATGAAAAAAGCACTAATACTAATCTCGGGAGGACAAGACTCAACCACGTGTTTAGCATGGGCAGTAAAAAAATTTGGTCGGATACATGGCATAACTTTTGATTACGGACAAAAACATCGTATTGAGCTTAAGTCGGCAAAAAAAATTGCTAAACTTATGAAAATTCCTTTAAAAGTTCATAAAATCAATCTCTTCAAAAAATTTAGCCAAAACTCACTCACTCACGACATCAAAATAACCGGCGGAAAACTTCCTTCAACATTTGTGCCGGGAAGAAACTTAATCTTCCTATCAATCGCAGCCATATACGCAAAACAAATGGAAATAACCAACATAATCACCGGAGTTTGTCAGACAGATTATAGCGGCTATCCGGATTGCAGAGATGAATTCATCAAATCCCTTCAAAAAACACTCTCTCTGGCAATGGATCACAAATTCAAAATTCACACACCTCTAATGTGGTTAACAAAATCCCAAACTGTTGATCTGATACGGAAACATGGTGGCCTTGAGCTTCTCAAATACAGTCACACCTGTTATAAAGGAGTTCAACCGGCATGTGGCAAATGTCCTGCCTGTAAGCTAAGATTAAAAGGCTTTAAAGAAGCCGGCATCACTGACCCAATCAAATATGCCTAGCAATCATCAAACATTCAAAACAGAAGCTAATGCCTCAAAAATTCGCAAAGAAATAGGGAAATCGGCAAGACTCGAGACATTTGATTTTCAAAATCAAGGGCCGGGAGAACACTGGATAAGCATATCCAGCCCTGAATTCACTGCAATTTGCCCATTTTCAGATTGGCCGGATTTCGGAACCATAACAATCGAATACGTCCCGAACAAACTCTGTATGGAACTTAAATCTTTCAAACTTTATATTAACGCTTTTCGAAACGTTAAAGTTTTCCACGAAACAGTTACAGAGATAATTTTTGCAGACTTTCTGGATGCAGTTAAACCTGAAAAAGCAAAAATCTGTACCGATATGAATGTAAGAGGAAACGTAAAAACAACCTGCAATAAATACTACAATGTTGACAATAAAATACAAAATCCCTAAACTCGGCCAGTATGACAAATAAACACGCAAGTAAACAACACGGACTAGTCGGAAACATCCGACCAAAAAGCAAGCTTCGAAATCGCCGTAACAAGGCTAAGGCTAAAGCACGTCGTGAAGAGCGACAAGCTAAAGCTGCTTAAGTATTTTTCCAACCAAGTAGTTAGATCCGGTCACAACCAAAACCTGGTCTTTCTTCAAGTGATTTAAAAGTGATTTGTAAGCGATTAAACAATCCTCTTCAACCTCACCCTCTACAATCTCAGCCATTTTACTCAACACCTCGCCTCTATCATCATGAGAATTGGTATAAACTATTTTCTCAGCCACAGGCTTAATCAGTCTTAAGATATCCGCAACCTGTTTACCCTTCATATATGAAAGCAAAAATACAAACTTTTTATCCGGATATAACCGCTTAAGTTCAGCCAAAAGACTCTTGGTACTTGAAACTGTATGTGCAACATCAAAAACAACATCATGATCATCAATTTTCCGCACATCAAAGTGCCCAATCAGGAATAATTCACCATGGACTCTATCAAAAACAACCTGATCAGTATTTCCAAGTAAAACTCGAAGAGCCATAAAAGCAAGTCGACCATTTTCATCTAAAACCCTATCGAAATCACCTTCTACAAAATACAAATCCCTCTTATCAACAAGTTTTTTCTCAATCAATTTACGCACTTCTTTGGATTGGCTTCCGGAAACCAAAGGCACTCCATCTTTCACTATTCCTAACTTTTCATTCAAAATTTCTTCCATGTTATTACCCAAAACACCGACATGCTCCATTTCTACTCTGGTCAAAATTGATATTTCAGGCGTTACAATATTAGTGGCATCCAGTCTCCCACCAAGCCCAACTTCCAAAACCACATATTCGACATCTCTATCAACAAAGATTTTCAATGCAATAACTGTCAGTATTTCAAAGTAGGTCAAATCACAACCACCAACTTTTTCAACAAAATCCTTAAGCTCAGAAACAGCGGAAACAAATATTTCGGAAGAAACCATCTTTCCATTTATCTTAATCCGCTCCCTAATATCAACGACATGCGGAGAAGTATAAAGTCCGGTATCATCGCCAATTGCCGATAGATAATTGGCAACTAAATTAGCTACAGACCCCTTTCCTTTGGAGCCGGCTAT
>JAQBYK010000022.1 GCA_027622635.1 bacterium | reverse complement strand
CGTGGCCGACGTAGATGCAGACGATATGATCAAAAGACTTATAGACACATTAGAAATTTACGAACGCCGTGAGTTTAATCCAGCACTCCACGCACAACAATGTAACGTAGTCGATGCCTGGCTTTTCGAAGAAGATATTGAGGCATTTTGTAAAGGCAATGCATGGGGCATGGACCATGCCGATATACTAGATCAAGAAAAAGCAGAACTCGTAAAAAACCGTACTGTCTCGGAAGCAAATATAGAACTCACTATTCTAGATCCAGCAAAACTTGTTGTACTTCTACAAGCATTCAAAGAACAAAAGAAACACGACACACTATACGCCTACCTCGCAGCACATATAGTGGAGCTAGAAAAGCCTCAACCTCCAAATGTGAGCAGACAACCCCACCCACTAGGGAAAGACTTAAAAGCATGGGGTTTTCAGTCACAGATAAAAGGCGAAGTCAAACCACGCCTCAAAAAGATCTTAGAACGCCACAAATTCACTGGAATGCACACTCCCGCACCAGAAGGTGAATTCCGTAGATTCATGCGTAAAGAAGGTGTGCCACGCAACATCCAATATCTGATCCATCGAATGTTATCACCAAATCCAACAGATCGCCCAGGAATAATCGAAGTTATTGAGCAGCTTGGAAAAGAATACGGATTCCACATCATAACAAACGAAGACGGTCACCAAGTTACTGCCAGTAACTAAACATCACCAAATTTCTCATTTGGAGCGGGTGACGGGGATCGAACCCGTATCTTCAGCTTGGAAGGCTGAGGTAATAGCCATTATACCACACCCGCAGGGGTACTGTGTGAACAAATTTATCTGAGCTGACCTTAAATTGCAAGAATTTTTGCCTTCATAATCTTTTTATTTGCCATCTCTATCCTTTTTCAATAGAATTCTCCAGTCGACCTTAATTTTCTATGTCAAAAAAAGAAGAAACCACGGTGTCAAAAAGAAAAAAAATATTTAAGGGTAGAAATATTCTACTCGGAGTAATTGCCCTGCTCTTTGTCATTATGTACCTTCAAATACAGAGCATGTTTGGTACTTTCTCGTTTCTTCAGGGACGAGACAGTTCGCTTATTTCCGAAATAGGTCAGATCAAGGAGTCCTACCTTAAACTTGGTTCAGATATAAACGAAGTACGGGATTTTTTGCGTATGCCAACTTCTAATTATGCTGGATTTAGCGATATTGACGAAGGTGGCAATGACTCCGACAAAAACACTGACAGTGTTCAACTGGCCTTATTTAAGTACGTTGACTATCTGGCCGCAAGCAAGAATCTTGAAAAAATGCTTGGCGAAAATCTTACACTTCTTAAAGGAATTGAGGCCTCTGAAACTTTTTCTTCTTTTCTGACAGAACAAGAGTTGAATATTTCAAAAATCCTTGAAGACGAGAATGCTTATTCGCTGAGAATCGACAGTAAGGACGGCTTGCATTTGGTTCTATTTTATCTTGCTAAAGACGATGGAAAGCTTTTGCAAAAAACTATCCAATCAAAAGAGGAAGTTAACTATGAAAATTTAGAAGAGCTGGAAAAAGCTATAACCGAACTTTTGACCGAGGACAAGAATGATCTTATTAAAGCTACCAAGGCTCTGGCCGATACGCAGCAAGCTATCTACGATGCGATCACCTCTCCCGAAACCGCTACAGTGTTGGAGGAGTTAGAAATTGATTTAACTACCGACTATATCGACCGTGATCTAAAAATTAGCTACTCAGTTTACAATAAAACCGGCGACTTGATTGGTGAGATTATACTGGACTCAAAGACTTCAAAAATTTCACTAAATGATCTCAATGACGACTCTCTTTCACTTGAGGTCACAGATATTTCAACCGGCCTAATACCATTCCTCCAGAAATTAGACGTAAAGACTTTTATAGAAAAGAAAGCCGATGAAGCCATGAAGAGTCTTCGAGATACTTTGGAGGACGATGGATTTAAATTATTGCTATCGGAAAGTGGACTCACAATTTCCGAAGAGCTAAGAGAAGATGATGAGCGTGTCTACTATGACATCTTTGATCAAGGTGAAACTCATGTGAGCTCAATAGTCATTGAAAAGATGACCGGTGTGATAAATATTGTCCAGCCGGATGGCGCAAATAGTGAAAATCTCCTTTTTTTTGACCCGGACTTCAAAAAAAAAACTCTAGAGATACCTAGTACAATTCCTGATTATGGTGATGAGGTGAGTCGCGCCGATGGCACTTTTAATATTCTTATTGCCGGAAAACATGGGAGCTTAGTTGACACAATGATTTTTGCGCATCTGGATGAGGCTAAACGTACTGTGCGCATGGTCAGTGTTCCACGCGACTTGTATTACAACGGCAGAAAGATTAATTCTCTTCCATATTTTTATGGGATGCCCGAACTCAAAAAGGTCCTAAGCGAAGTGACCGGATATCAACTGGATAAGTATATTTTGATAGACATGTATTCCTTCATCGATGTGATTGATCTGATCGGAGGAATCGATATCACCCTAACAAGTGCCGTGATTGACCCGACCTATAGGACTGTTGATAATGGAGTGGAAGGTACTTTGCACTATGAGCCGGGAGATTATCACCTTGGAGGCAAGGAAGCACTGAGACTCGCGAGAACACGACATACTTCATCAGATTTTGCGCGTGCTGAAAGGCAGCAGATGATTATAAAGTCTATCCAATCTAAGGCTCAAAATTTTGGTTTTGGTGACGCTGATACTATTTACGAGATTGCGAAAACCGTTCTTTCCAAAACTGAGACCGACATTCAGCTGGATGAAGCCATTGCCTACTATTTCAGGTATCAAAATTATGAAATTGAATCCAATAATGTGATGTCTTCGGGGAATGTACTTTATGTACCACCTTATATAACCAAAGAGAATTGCAACAAGCTTATTGCTGCTGCCGCGGCGGCCGGTGAACCCAGACCTGGCTGCGAAAATGAAAACCAGGCTTATACACTTCTCCCAAAAAACAACAACTGGAATATCGTTAAATGGTTTTTTAAGCAGAATTTTGAGGAAGTGTGATGATTGATTTGTTCTGTGCAACATTGCTTGAAGGGCTTATTTTTGCTATAATTAGACGATGCCAAATGAACCGGAAAAACCAGGAAAAGAGTCGGCCGTAGATAGTGGTACTGCCGACACCGCTGACAAACTTATGAATGCAATGAAAGACGCTCCTGAAGGTCAGGAGGTGGTGGTTGCTAGTGTAAAAATTAATGCCCGTGAGTCCTATGAAAAGTTTAAACAAGCCCTTGCATTGGTTAAGCAGCATATTGGCCGGGCTGTAGACATTGACCTGTCAAAAATAGAATTTCAAAAACTGGAAGGTAATTTGGTTGGCGAATCCATAGAAAGAGCCACCTTGCTTGATCCGGAAATTTTCAGACATCCTGTTTTCGTTATTGCTCAAATCGTGGCCCATGAACTCTTGCATAAAAATACCAGGATCCCTAACGAGGGGCTTGTGCAGGCTGCCGTGGAGATGGTTTTTGGGAAGCATCCTGATATTGAACATTCTTACTCCGAATTAGTGAGTAACTTTGGGAAATTTGCGGTTATGTTTGATGAAAATGGAAATAAAGAGGCAGGAATAGAGGCGATATATAGACTATATGATGCCGAAGATTATGAGGGAATATTTGAGAGATTTAAAAATGGCTTTAAGCGTAACAAAATTCTTAGCGACGAAGACCAAGACAAGGCATTTGATTTCTTTCATCAAGTCTTTCCGGAATTGGAATGCGATGGGCAAAAACCCGGCTACGAAAGTGTCAAAATGATGGTGGATGAATACGCTGCAACTGAGGCAGAGGAATCGAATACTCCCCCGGGGGAAATATAGACTATCCAAAAGTCTTTCCTGGTTGACAAAATTTTCAGGCGTTTTCTACCTGACCGCTAGCGGGAGTAGCACATCCCCTATAGGATATGCCTAAGTCAAATAAAGCACTGCTATTCCTAGTAACATCAGTACAAGCGAAATGATTTTTAGAGTTACATTTGCTTTGTCGGTTTCCTCTTTTAGATCGATTTTAGTTAAAAATGATATTGCGAAGACCATTATGAAAACAAATATCGGCTGAAATCCTTCCATTGAAAATACCAGCGCAACTGGTCCGAGTGACAGTGCTTTAATGTTAAATATATTTGCTGCTATACCAAGTACCGCAATAGCTCCAATCATTTTCACACTTGAGAAACTAACTGTTTTTATTTCTTTCCTAAAAAACTTAAACGCTGTTAAGGGGAGAGCATAAACGACCACAAGTAAACTGTTCCAAACTAAGGCGTTCATGATATCGGTAGATAAGGCGATTTTCCTCATCGCTACTGCATAACCGGCATACAAAAAGCAGGAAAATATCATCAACCAGAATCCTTTCGAAAATCTGATACTTTTCTTTTTAATGTGAAATGAGGCCAGGAATGCTGCGACTATCAAGACCGAAAAAGCTATCAGCTGATCGCTATTGAGTTTTTCCTCTAGCAAAATCCAGGCTATCACCAAACTAAATATCGGCACAAAAGACCACCATATATTGACGCGGGTTACGTCTTCTATATCCAAGGCCTTTATGTAGGGGAAACCGGCAAGAAACCAGAGGGCACTTGATACAAGAAGCAATTTCATGGTTTCTGCATTCGGCACCGCAAAATCAATAAATGGAATCAGCAAGACTGTCATCACTCCCCCGAGAACTAGAATAATCTGATAGGCATATGGATTCTTAAATCTATTTCCTATCAAATATTTGTCTCCGACATTAACCAGAGCCCAAAAGAAATGTGACAAAATTGCAAAAGGTAGCCATGTCATGTCTTTTAATGTATAAGACTTGCACAAGTGATGCAAACCCACTTATGCAACTAAAGAAAGGTCAAATTATTGAGCTGGACATCCACGCGTTGGCTTTTGGCGGTGCTGGTATTGGAAAATACGAGGGATTAACTGTCTTCGTGGAAAAAACTATGCCCGGAGATAAAGTCGAGGCTTCATTAACTAAGATCAAATCTAATTTTGCAGAGGCAACTTTGGTCAAAATCTCTAAGCAATCAATGGACAGGGAAAACCCACGTTGTAAGTATTCCGGTACCTGTGGAGGCTGTCAGCTACAATTTATGCCTTATGAAAAACAACTTGAGTTTAAGAAACAGCATGTAATTGATTCTTTTGAAAGAATTGGCAAGATATATGACCCACCGGTGGCTGACGTTGTTGGTTGCGAGGATCCATTTTACTATAGAAACAAAATGGAATTCACCTTTGGGTACGACGCTGAGATGAATTTTGCTTTGGGAATGCATTTGCCGGGACGTCGTTATGACATATTGGACTTAAATGAATGTCATTTGCAGTCGGAGTTTTCAGTGGAAATCGTTAATAAAGTAAGGGACTTTGCGATTAAGCGTGGATGGGCTCCATTTAAATATTCTTGTGGACAGGGGTTTTTAAGATCCCTATTTATAAGAGAAGGAAAAAGGACTGAAGAAGTAATGATCAATTTGAGCACATCGGATGATCTTCCATCTGATTTAGATGAAGGTTTATCCGAGCTTATCGATATTCTCAAAAACGACAAAATAGTTTCTATCTTTTGGTCTCAGGTCATTAGTAAGAGAGGCCAAAGAAAGAGAATAAAGGAGAAACTTCTATACGGCAAACCAACTTTAAAGGAGAAAATGATTGTAAAAGACAATGAACTTAGCTTCGATATTGCTCCTCAATCCTTTTTCCAGGTCAATACTTTGCAGGCTGAGAATTTGTATAGTCATGTCGTTGATATGGCTCTTGGTAAAGCCCATAACACCGTATTTGATCTTTTCTGTGGAACCGGAACAATCGGCTTATTTCTTGCGAAGCATGTTGAGCAGGTACTGGGCATTGAACTTGTCGAGGATTCGGTCAAAGTTGCCAGAGAAAATGCCATGAAAAACAATATATTCAACATTGATTTCATTGCTTCCGATGTTGGAAAAGTTTTGAGCTCTGTTAAGGAAAGACCTTCACTTATTGTTGTGGATCCTCCACGTGTTGGTTTGACCGAAAAAATTATCAAGAAAATGAATGATTTCGGGGCTTCTCAAATTATTTATGTCTCTTGTAATCCGGCAACTTTGGCTAGAGACTGCAATTGGCTTAAGGAATACGGATACCAAGTTAAACATATCCAGCCTGTAGACATGTTTCCTCATACCTTCCATATTGAGAATGTCTGTTTGCTTGAACGCTGAGTTTTGATATATTGAGAGCATGAAAAAGCTGCTTCTCATTTTGACCGTTTTAATTGTAAGCTCTCCTCTTACAAGTGCTGCCAGTTTTGAGACTGCGGAGAATTTTGTTTTAACCGAGCAATCTAATGATGATAAATATATTCTTACCGGAAATGGTAATATAGAGGCAGATGTCCTTGGTGATTTATATATTGGGGGTGGGTCTATTGTAGTTAATGGAAATGTTTTGGAGGATTTGGTTATAGTCGGCGGAAAAGTTACAGTTGCCGGAGATGTAGCTGGAGATTTGCGTATACTCGGTGGACAGGTTCAAGTATCTGGGAATGTAGGTGATGATGTAATTGTCGCTGGTGGTCAAATAGATCTAGGTAAGGACTCACGAGTTGGAGGTAGTTTTCAGTCCGCCTCAGGAATTGTGACCATAGATGGAGTGGTTAAAGAGGATGTTCGCGGAGTTTTTGGGATGTTGTTTCTGAATGGAGAAGTAACAAGAGATGTGATAGTTACAGTGGAAGATTCTCTGATTATATCTAAATTAGCCAGGATCGGAGGGGACCTTAAATATTCTGCTTTACTCGAGGCATCTATTCCTGAGAATGTAGTGGCTGGGGATATCGCGTTTAACAAATTTGAGAGAGAAGGTGTTGTTGAAAATCTGACATTCCTTTCTTTTATTCAGAAATTTCTGAGTTTTGTTTCCGCACTGTTGTTGATGGTGATTATTGTTATGTTTTCACCCAAACCACTAGTCCGATCAGCGGAACTTACAAGAGAAAATGTTTTAAGATCCTTTGGGATTGGCTTACTGACTGTTATTGGTGGTGTTATTGGGCCTATCCTTCTTATGGTAACTGTTGTTGGTATCCCTATTGCTTTGATAGTTTTTGTAATGATTCTTGTCGCCTTTTACTTTGTAAAGATTTTTGTTGCGGCTTGGTTGGCAAGTTACTTTTTTGATTACAAAAGAAAGAAAATCTGGATTAAGCCGAGATACTTTTTAGCTCTAACTATCGCACTTTTAGCCTACTACCTTATAGGCATAATTCCTTACATTGGTTGGTTCATAAATATCATCCTCTTCCTTATCGGCTTGGGTAGTTTGATGTTGGTGAAAATAGAATTATTTAAATCACTCCGAGCAAAGAAGATGTTATAGATGTATCTTTCTTATGTATTCTATCGCTTCCTTTTTGGTTTTTATGCTTCCTCCAAGTTGTTTTTCTCTCACCATTTTTACGATTTCTCCGACCTTCTCTCCTTCTTCCATGCCAAGGATTTCCATTATATCTTTCCCGCTTATTAGTTGCTTGGGCATTAGCCTGAGTTTGGCTATTTCGTGGCGATACAGCTTCTTCATTTCCTGATACTGTGAAAGATCCATTGGTTTAGTTCCTGCCGCATCCGCCCTGTATATCTCTAGTAATTCTTCAAATCCCGGCTGTAGAAACCAGTGACGCCTGCGAGCATCGGTCATTTCAAAAAGCGGAACTACCATCATATGATGACTTATCAGCCAATCTACTCTATCGATCACTTTTGTGGGGAATTTGAGTCTTTTAAGAATTTTTTTTGCGGTTTTGGCCCCCACTTCCGCATGATGATCATAGCGAATACGCTCATTGTCACGGCCGAAGGTCTCATACTTTCCAATGTCATGCATTAAGGTCGCCCATTTCAAAGCTAAAGTTGGCGGTTTTTCCGGAAGTGGCACACTGTCGCCTTCCTCCCGAGTAAGCCAGTTTAGAGCACTGATAGAGTGATCCCATACATCTCCTTCTTTATGATATTGAAGCGGTTGAGCCAGTCCTTTTAATTTGCAAAGTTCGGGGATAATAAGCTCAAGTGCTCCAATCTCAAAAAGTTCCTCAAATGCCTGATCCGCGTTATCCCCCATTATCATTTTATTTAATTCATCACGGATACGATCAGTGGATATTTTTTTAATCAGATGAACGTGTTTATGGATAGCCTGATAAGTGTCCGGATGATACTGGAGGTCAAAACAATTCTTGAAGCGGATAGCTCTGAGAATGCGTAAATGATCCTCCTTTATGCGCTCCTCAGGTTCACCAATAAATCTGACCAACTTGTCCCTCATATCTGTCTGACCACCCATAAAATCCATTATTTTATCTTCTGAAGGGTCATAAAACATTGAGTTAATGGTAAAATCACGGCGTTTTGCATCCTCTATCGCATCAGTGAATTCTACCGCATCCGGTCGACGACCATCAGAATATCCTGAGTCTGAGCGAAAAGTTGCAACTTCAAAGTGATGGCCATCCTTGATCGCGAGAATCACTCCAAATTCCTTTCCAACAGGAATGGTGTGCTCAAGAAGATGCTCTATCTCATCAGGTTTTGCAGAGGTTACTATATCAAAATCTTTTGGCTCAATCCCAAAAAGCATATCGCGAACACATCCACCGGCCCAGTATGCCTCATGGCCCGCTTTCTTTAAAATCTCTATAATTTGAATTGATGTAGCTTTCATTTCTTTAAGTATAGCAGTAAGATGCGCCCATGAAAATCTTAGGGATAGAAACATCTTGTGATGAGACTGCCGCTGCCGTTGTTGAGGATGGATGGAAGGTCCTATCAAACGTGATTGCCTCCCAGATTGACTTACACGCTAAGACCGGTGGTGTTGTACCCGAGGTGGCTGCCAGAGAGCATGTTTTGAAGATGATCCCTGTTTTGGAGGAATGCTTATCGGATGCCGGATGTGAGTGGTCGGATATCGATGCATTGGCTGTTACAAAGGGGCCCGGATTGATTTCCTCTTTGATAATCGGGACTGAAACCGCTTCGGTGATTTCTTATGTTAAGAATATCCCGCTTATTCCTGTGCAGCACATTCTGGGACATATTTATTCAAATTGGTTGGATAGAGAGGAGGAGGTCGATTTCCCGATAATTATTTTGACTGTTTCCGGTGGGCACAATGAGCTGATTTTGATGAGGGCCCATTATAATTTTGAAGTTTTGGGAGACACCAGGGACGATGCTGCCGGGGAGGCTTTTGATAAGGTTGCCCGAATACTGGGTCTTGGCTATCCAGGTGGTCCTGCAATATCCAAAATCGCAGAGAAAGGAGACTCCGATGCTGTTGATTTTCCACGGATATGGCTTGATAAGGGCAGTTTGGATTTCAGTTTTTCTGGGCTTAAGACTGCCGTTTTGACTAAAGTTAAAAGTTTAGAAAATTTTGAATTATCTGAAAAACTTAAGGCTGATTTAGCTGCAAGTTTTCAAGAGGCAGTGGTTGAGGTTTTAGCTGGGAAATTGTTGATAGCATTTGAAAGATACCCCGAGGTGAAGGAATTACATTTGGCTGGTGGAGTTAGTGCCAATAATCGTCTTCGTGAAGCAATAACAGAGAAAATTCCCGAACACATAAAGTTTAAATACCCCAGATCTCTGAGATATTGCACCGACAACGCCGCAATGATCGCTTCGGCCGGATTCTTCTTCTACAAAATCCATCCCGATCTTGTAAAACCCCAAAGAAACATTATTCCTCAGTCATCTTTCGAAATTTATTAACTTGCAATAGAGAAATATCGTGTTATGATGGACATCAGCGTTTTTGTCTAATTTCAGCTATGGCAGATGAAGAAAAACAGAAGTACGAGGCATTCCAAACTCCAAAAGGTGTTCATGATATTTTACCCGTAGTTCATGAGTTTCATACCTTTGTTAAGAAAGTTGTGAGACATAGAGCCAGGCAGTCGGGATATCGCCGTATATCCACTCCAATCTTTGAGTATACAGAGGTTTTTAAACGCAGTATTGGCGATAGCTCCGACATTGTTTCAAAAGAGATGTATACATTCAAAGATAGAAAGGGGCGAAGCCTTACTTTAAAGCCCGAAGGAACTGCCGGAGTTGCTCGTAGTTATATTGAGAAAGGGATGAATCAATTGCCTCAGCCTGTTCTTCTTTATTATTTTGAGCCTCATTTTCGATATGACCGCCCACAAAAAGGTCGATATAGGCAATTTTGGCAGTTTGGATTTGAAGTGATTGGCGAATCTGATCCCGCTTTGGATGCTCAGGTAATACAATTGGCCGACAGGATAAATGAAGACCTTGGCATCAAGGATATTTTGTCTTTGCAGTTAAATACCATAGGCAGCTCAGAGTCTCGTCAAAAATATATGCAGGCGCTCCAGGATTATTATGTTGGTAAGGAAAGATCTCTTTGTGAAAGTTGTAAAGGTCGCTTAGATACAAATCCTCTGCGCTTACTGGACTGCAAAGCCGAAGACTGTAAAATTCTTGCCGAGTTAGCCCCGGCTATGAAGGATTATTTGGATAAAGAATCCTTGGATTATCACGAGGAATTGAAAAGTTATCTGGATGAACTTGGCATCACCTATGAAGAAAATCCTAAGCTGGTCCGAGGCCTGGATTATTACTCCAAAACCGTTTTTGAATTTTGGGACAAGGAAGAAGGTGCTCAAAATGCCATTGGTGGAGGTGGCCGTTATGATGGCCTAATAGAACTTATGGGTGGTCAACCTACTCCGGCAGTCGGTTATGCCGCCGGTGTGGAGCGAATTATTGCAAATATGAGGCGCATTAAGATAAGGGTCCCATCAAAAGATTCCTTACATGTTTTTGTGGCTCAATTGGGAAAAGAGGCGAAGAAAAAATGTTTGCCACTTATTAAAAATCTGCACGATGCCGGACTTAAGACAATGGGGGCATTGGGTAAGGGTTCAATAAATGTTCAGTTGCGTTTGGCGCACAAGTTTGGCGCTCCTTATACGGTTTTGATCGGTATAACCGAGGTTCGTGAGGGCACCGCTATTATTCGTGATATGGAAAAGGGCCAGCAGGAAACCGTATCCATGGAGAATGTTGTATACCGTTTAGTTGAGTTGATTGGCAAAGATAATTTAGACAGGTACAGTCCTGGCGAATTACTATATTCGTAACCAATCTCTTGGATTCTCGTTTAGAAGAATGTTATATTTGTCCTATGAAGAAACTTCTAACTATTTCGCTTTTTGTTTGGCTTTCCGCTTTGCCTGCATATGCCGCATCTTTTCCGGATGTTCCGGAAGATCATGCTAATTATGAAGCAATTGAGTTTCTGGATTTTAATGAAATCATTAGTGGATATGAAGACGGCACTTTCAACCCCGATGGACTGGTTAATCGAGCCGAGGCTTTAAAGATAATTGTAGGTGCAATGGGTGTTACGCATGATGGCAATTACAGTGTGCTTTTTCCTGATGTTCCAAAGGACCAATGGTTTTTTGAGTATGTGATGGCTGCTGAGAAAGCGGGCATTGTCGGGGGCTATGAAGATGGCAAATTTAAACCCGAAGAAACTATTAATTTAGCTGAAACATTGAAAATACTGATACTTGCTTCGGGCGAGGAATTGCCTGATGTATCCGGCGATGTTTTTGTTGATGTAGCTAAAGATGCATGGTTTGCACAACACCTTTTGTATGCCAGAAATCATAATATTGTTTTGGCCGATGATTATGGGTCGGTACACCCAGCTCAAGCCATGACCAGATCAGCTTTTAGTGAAGTGGTGTTTCGTATGATGATTGTTTTGGAAAATGGTGGAGATCCTTTTCCTCTCTACAAAAATTGGGACTACTTTGAGAGCGATATCCTTCCATTCAAAATAAAATATGATGATGAAAGTTGGGAAGTAATTGATCATGGTGATGAAGTTGTTTTTCTAAAGCCCGATAAAGAATTCCTGCAATTTTCTCCAAACAGGATTTATCCAAATTCCGCTTTGGTTGAAGTGACATTGGACGAGAACACCCTATCAATGGTTGAGGATCAGTATTTCAACAATATCAAGAGCGCGTTTAGTTCCGCTTCTTTCAGGA
>JAQBYK010000021.1 GCA_027622635.1 bacterium | reverse complement strand
AAGTTTTTTTGAGTTCCTTGTCGTACTTTGTTGCGGTGTCCGCTGCGGTAGAATCGATTAAAACACTTCCTGCCGGGACATATATTCTTGTATTTACTTTGTTTGCCCCTCTTCCCAAAATATCTATTAAAGAATCCGGCATTTCATCAAAACCGTAGCTTTTAAGTGTCTTCCTCCATGCAAAATAAATGTCATCATTCCAATGGTGCTCTCTTGTTATTCTTATTTCATCAATTATATTGCCGTTTTCATCTATCACACTGTCATGAAATATTTGTTCTTCAATGAATGGTTCTGACTTTGTCCCTCCTATAGCGCTATTGATTACGCTTAGATAGTCTTCACCTTCTTGCGTTTTATAAACCTCTCCGCTAAGACCCACTGCGGAAAAAAGTGCCTGAATATCTTCATCCGCCGAATACATCATTATATGTTTTTGCTGAATCGCCTTATACATTTTAGAGCCCACTCTTCCAATGTTTTCCTCCTTTAAAATCGCTTCTTTGAAGAGTGGAATAAATACCTTTAAAATGTGCTTAGGATCTTTTGCCCCCCAAACTTTTCCTTCGATCACATAACTTAAAAGCAAACTGTAATTTTTTGAATTCAACTCCCCAAAGCTTCCAACCTGTATAGGCCCTGTTATCTCCAGCATATCTGCCAGCAATCCCTCGTTTATCCCAATCACGGTATCTACTGTTGGTCCACCCTCTTTTTGCAAAAACCATCTGGCTTTTTGAGCTGAAATTGGAAAATCCGGCGAGTAATTACTATCTCTAAAACGCCAATTATTCGTAAATGCCTTGAGCTCTTCCGGCGGTTCTATCAGTCCACCGTAGCTTCCGTCAATATCGTAAACATCGTACGTTTCAAGTTTTTCTATGTAGCCTTCATTCAGATCCATGATCGCATAACTACCTATAAATCCTCCAGTTGGTCTTATTTCTTTGTTGTTCTGAAGCAAAATCAGGTATCGATGTGGATAACGGTCTCCGAGCAATTTCAGTAATGCCGGAAAATGTTGTTTTGTTAATTCAAGGATCTTTGAAACTTCCTTTACCTTTCCTTTTGCAAAAGCAACCCGTGCGCCTATATCATCCGGAAGAGTTGATTCATCTATGCTCTCGATTTCCTCGGCAGCTAAGTATATTTGCTCTATTGCAAGATCTGTTTTCTCCAAACCTCTTTTTAAAGTGTCTGTAATTGATGGCGCTCCACCCTTAGGATCTTTATTTTTCGAAACAAAGTAGAGCGGGATTTTATTGAATTCCTCCAAAGTATCCAGGAAATATTTTCCCGCAATCGCGAAGTATTTTCCTCCTTCGAGTAAGGCTGCGACCGCTTGGCCGGTGCTTTTATTTTTTACATAAAAAGTTTTATCGCTGTTTATAAACCAAAGGCTATCTTTTGCTTGAGAAAAATTATCACGGGCAGTTTCAAACAAAGCTAAAGCACTGTCAAATTCAATTTTTGTCGCGCTTTTTCCCGCATCAACCAAGAAATTATATCCTTCGTAGGCTTGATCAGCTATATTTGCTTCAAGTGTTTTCCCTTTTTGATAGAGGCTTACACCGTTTATTGCAATAATTATCAAAAATCCAACTAAAGCAATTTTCAGTAAATTTCCCAGATATTTTGGTGGGACATATTTTTTTCCTTTAATGTAAATGTAGTGAAAATCCTGTTCTATCGATAAATCTTTTACAGCCTTTACCGGCAGAGATTCCTTGTATATTTTATTTGCGTCCTTCTCAATTGATTGGACCTTTTTTTTCGAATTGGCTCCTCCCAAATCAATCTTTTCAATTTGAGGATCCAATTTTAAATCTTTAACTTTTTTTGTCATATTACTTGATATGCAAGTAATTAATTGTGACTATCCCGTCGTTGAAATAATTCCTACCTGAGCTTAATGAACCAACAATGCCAAGTGCTTCCGGGACTTCCTCATCGAAGAACATTGGAATTAGCGCCTCAATGTTGAAATAAGAAATTTCATCCGAACTTCTGAGTAAAGGCTCAACATGTTTTGTAAACAACTCTGTTGAATTGAAGCTGATTAAATCACCTTTTGCTGTATCTATTGAGCTTTTGACTCCTTCAATATGAGTAGCGATGACTGCAACATTATCGATTAGCGCATAATAGATACCCCATCCCTGTTTGCCCATTTTGAGTTCTGAGATTGTTATGCCCTTATAATTACTTTCGCCTTTTGCCACCTCCTCCGGAACAGCGACTATTTCCTTCGTAACAGTTCCATCCTCAAGTATGTGTTCAACGATTTTAGGCTCAAAAATCGCACCTACTTTTGCAAAACTATTTGCAATTTCATGAAGATTAATCACATCTTCCTGTGGCGAATCCAATTCAAGCAGGAGTTTGTAAACATTCTCTTCTTCGAATTTTTCTATATTGAAAGCAAATTCGTTGCTAAATAGTGGCAAAATGTCTTTTTCGAAATCCATATCAGATCCAAAATATTTTTGTGTGTAATTTTGCAGTAAGGCGTCAAATACTTCTAAAGCCCCTTCTTCTCCACCGGCAAGCAATTCTATTATCCTTTTAAGTTGATATTCCATGTTTTCTCCCCCCCAAAAAGCCAGATTATCCTTAGCGATGAAGTTTGTAAGATTTGCCGTATATCTTTCCTGATAATTAAGGTAATCGATTTTTTCTACCACTTCCTGATCCAGACTCAAAAAGCTTTGAATTGCAAAATTTTCGTTCATAGCAATAAGCGATATACCTTCTGCATCAAAAAGATTGAGAATAGGCTCAACCAGACTCATTGATAGTCCATTTTCACTAAGAATCGGGAAATTTTGGAACAAACTGTCTGTCATTTTATCAAAGTCGGTATAGAAAAATGCTACCTTATTTAGAGGCAAATTATTGTCAATTTTTCTGTATTTTGCGTCTGAATACAAATTTAGACTGGCCCGGTCATCAAGTAGCTCGTAAATAGCCATTTCCGATTCACTCAAAACCATGTAGTCCTCTATGAATACAAGGTAAAGCGGCCCTTCCAGCATGTAAGTAATTTGCTTTTCATGATCACTTTTACTCGGCTTTCTCTTATCAATGAATTTCCTGGCATTTTTTTGATTTAACACCTCGATAAAATACAATGTTTGAATCTTTTCCTCAGGGTCTTTTGGGTTAAGGATGGCAATTCCCACGGATCTGCCTACCCAAGGCTTAATGTCTTGCTCATAATTGAGTGTGAGTTTTGTTGCGATTTTTTCGATCAACTCTTCTCTTGAAAATTGCGGATAATTTTTTAATAAGTGAAATGTCTTTAAGGACTGATTGTGTTCAAAGTTTGTATTTACCTCGGCAAGCGCGATTGTTCTGTCTGCCGGGAGGATTTTGGCAATTGGTTGAGCACGGAATGCCTTTTGAAAAAGCAAATATCCAACTGAAACCAGTATTGCAAGTAAAATTACTGTGAGCACTGATCCAAAGATTTTTTTCCTGTTTAACTTTAGTTTTAATTTCTTCTTTTTCTTTTTTGACTTCTTTTCCGATTCCGCCTTTGTTTTCTTCTTGTCTTTTGAGGAGATTTTTTTTAGTGACTCCTTCTTTGAACTTTTTGTTGCCAGCTTTTTCAAAAAACCTTTTTTAGGTTCTTCCTCTTTTTCCTTATCTTCTATTCGCCTATTTTTCTTTGCGGTTGATTTCCTTCCCATGCATCAAATTTTAGCATATTTGATCACTTGTAAGAAACCATCTTTTAACTTAGAATATCTCCGCTTTTAAAGCCTTGAATATGACTGCAAACGAGCTTCGTCGTCTATACATAAATTTCTTTGTCAAAAACCACGACCACAGTGAGATTAAAGGATCATCTTTGATACCTGAAAACGATCCCACTGTGCTCTTTACTACCGCAGGAATGCATCCCCTTGTGCCTTTTTTGATGGGAGAAAAACATCCATCCGGCACAAGGCTTGTGGATGTGCAGAAATGTATTCGGACCGGAGATATTGATGAAGTTGGTGACGATAGTCATCTGACTTTTTTTGAAATGCTTGGGAACTGGTCACTTGGTGACTATTTTAAGGAAGGTGCAATTAAGATGAGTTTTGGATTTTTGACAACGAAACGCGAAAATGGCGGACTTGGTTTATCTTTGGACAATCTTGCGTTTAGCTGTTTTGAAGGTGATGATGATGCGCCTCGCGATAATGAATCCGCTGACATTTGGCGAAGTTTGGGTGTAAAAGACGAACGCATAGCTTTTCTTCCCAAAAAAGACAACTGGTGGGGTCCCGCGGGTCATACCGGCCCTTGTGGCCCTGATACCGAGATGTTTTATTGGACCGGAAAAGGCGATGCGCCTGCTAAATTTGATCCCGAGGATAATCATTGGCTCGAAATCTGGAATGATGTTTTCATGCAATATAATAAACAGGAAGACGGATCATTTGTGCCTTTAAAACAGCAAAATGTGGATACAGGAATGGGCGTTGAAAGGGTTACAGCTGTTTTAAATGGAGTAACTACCCCATTTGAGACCCATCTTTTTAAAGATATTTTGGAAGAGATACGTTTGCTATCCGGATATGGTGAACCTAATGATGATCAGAAAGTTTCTGAAAGAATTATTGCGGATCACTTGAGGTCTGCCACCTTCATTATGGGAGATCCGATGGGCGTGGCCCCCAGTAATACCGACCAGGGCTATGTATTGCGCAGACTTATTCGTAGATCCATTAGGCATGGTCGAAAGCTCGGCATTGAAAGTGATTTTGTGAGGAAAATTGCCGGAATAGTGGTCAAAAATTATAGCGATTATTACCCTGAGCTGGCGGAAAATCAGGAAAAGATATATGAAGAAATTTCTAAAGAAGAAACCCAATTTAATCGTACAATTACAAAAGGTTTGGCGGTATTGCGAGGGGAAATGTCGCGACATGAATCTGAAAAAGACAGTGGGGTAAAAGTATTTGGTGATGATTTTTGTTTTGAAATGTTGGCTACCTACGGCTTTCCTCTTGAGATGACCATAGAAGAACTCGAAGCAGATGGTTGGATAAAGGGCAGTGCTGAGCGCAAAAAAGTATTAAAAGAATTTGAATCACATTACAAAAAACACCAGGAAATGTCGCGTGCCGGTGCCGAACAGAAATTCTCAGGTGGTTTGGCCGACCATAGTGAAGAGGTGATTCGTATGCATACGGCCACTCATTTATTGCATCAGGCCCTTCGGGACGTTTTGGGGGATCATGTGGCGCAAAAGGGCTCAAATATTACAAAAGATCGTCTGCGTTTTGATTTCGTCCACGGAGAGAAAATGACCGATGAAGAAAAAGCCGAGGTTGAAAGAATTGTTAATGACCAAATCCGAGCTGCTCTACCTGTAACTTTTGAAGAGATGACTGTCGAGGAGGCGAAAGCAAAGGGCGCTATCGGTTTATTTGAGTCAAAATATGGTGACAGAGTGAAAGTCTATACTATGGGTGACCCGGATAAGGGGTCTGTTTACAGTATGGAAATTTGTGGTGGTCCACATGTCAAAAATACTTCTGATGTTGGATCATTTAAGATTAAAAAGGAAGAAAGTTCTTCCAGTGGTGTGAGGAGGATTAAGGCGGTTGTTGGCTGAATATTTTTCAAGGAATTTAAGAAAATTTAACAGAAATTTCATATTTGTTTGTTAGTGTAGCCCATATACTTGTTTTGATTTTGTTATGAATATTCAAATTATTACAAATGAATATGTTGAGAAAAAAATCTATCTAGTAACTGGAAAGAAAGTGATGCTGGATTTCGACTTGGCGGTTTTGTATCGTATAGAAACTAAAAATTTAAAGAGAGCCATAAAGCGCAATTTACTAAGGTTCCCGAGAGACTTTATGTTTCAACTTTCCAAAAAAGATGCAGAAATCTTGAGGTGCCAAATTGGCACCTCAAGATTGGAGTGGGGTGGAAGGCGTTATTTGCCATATGCTTTCACTGAACAAGGTGTAGCTATGTTATCAAGTGTTTTAAGAAGCGACCGTGCAATACAGGTCAATATTGCCATTATGCGAACTTTCGTAAAATTGCGAGAAATTCTATCAACACATGAGAAATTGGCAAAAAAGCTGGATGAACTTGAAAGTAAATACGATGAAAAATTTGCTGTGGTATTTGAGGCAATCAGATATATGATGGAAGATTCTAGTGAAGATGATCAGGAACCCATTGGTTTTAAAACTGCTGTTTAAACCAGTTCTCCCTCAAGCAACCACTGTTTTGAATCGGTTATTTTAACCGGTACTATTTCGCCTATGAGTTTTCTTCCTGAGTTAAACTGAACTGTTTTAAAATGTTCACTTCTGCCGTGACAAACTTTGGCTTCCTGGCTTTCTACCAAAACATTTACGGTTTTGCCTTTAAATCTTTTAAGGGCATTCCTGGAATTTTCTTTTAATAATTCGTTGAGTTTGTGCCATCTTTCGCTTTTTACTGACTTCGGGATGTCATCTCTGATAAATTTCGCTGCGGTAGTACCTTGTCTTTCTGAGTACTGGGCAAGATATCCATGCTCAAATGCTAACTCTTTGAAGAAACTATAGGTGTTATTGAATTCTTCCTCTGTTTCTCCGCAAAAACCGACAATTATGTCTGTAGAAATTGAAATATCAGGAATTTTTTTTCGTAGTTTTTTCAGAATCTCCTTGTAGCTCTTTGTGTCGTAAGTCCTATTCATTCTCTTTAAGGTCCGGTCATCTCCCGATTGAACAGGCAAATGAAGATATGGCATTTGCGTCTCTAGCCTTGCCATTGCATCAATCAGCTGGTCAGACATGTCTTTTGGATGTGGAGAGGTAAATCTCACTCTTTTAAGTCCTTTCTCTTTTAGTTTATCCAACTCCTCCAAGAGATGAACAAATGGTTTTTTATCCCCTAAGTATTCAAATGTTTTATGTTCTTCATCATGTTGACTTAAACCATATGAATTCACGGTCTGACCGATTATAGTCATCTCTTTGCAACCGTTTTCAACAAGACCTTCGGCTTCTTTGAGAATACTCTCTATTGAGCGGCTTTTTTCACGCCCTCTGCTATAAGGAACAATGCAGTATGTGCAATATTTGTCGCATCCGTTTGAGATGGCTACAAATGCCTGCGCTTTTGACTGATGCGATGTGTGAGTTGGTGTTATATAGAAATAATCCTCGAGTGATTCTTCTTCTATCTCATGAATTTTTAGATTTGGATTTATTTCGCGAGTAAGCTTTGCCAGTTGTGGTAATTCGTCTGTATTTAGAGCAATGTCTAAAGAAGGCATACTTACAAAAAGTTTATCTCTATCAACCGAGTACCTTGAGCTGGATTTTCTTACCATACAACCTGTCACAACCACTATAAGATTGGGGTTCTGTTTTTTGAGCTGTCCCATTTTTTTCATCTGCCCGTAAACGCGATCCTCTGCCTTCTGACGAATGCTACATGTATTGAACATAATAAAGTCGGCATCTTCAAAATCCTTTGTAGGAATGAATCCCAGTGCATCCAAGTATGCCTCCATGCGCTCTGTGTCGGAATAATTCATCTGACAACCATATGTCTCAACAAGATATTTTAACATGGCGCTATGATATGTTAGTGCGCCTAAGTAAGCAAGATTTAAGCTGAAGCTACGTTGACTGAAAGACCTCCTTGATTAACTTTTAGTTTTCCCGTTCTTTGCAATTCTTGTAAGTGACCTTGCGGCATACCAAGTTTTGTGAACATAGCAATTACTGAATCCATTTTCCCCTGTGTATAGGTTAGATCCAAACCTCCATCATCCTGAGCTACACCTTTAATGTCCGGACCTAAGTTTAGTTGCCCCGAAGATGCAAATTTCTTCATTCCCGCGTCCGTCTTTGGTAATAATTTGGCGACTAAAACATTGGCGGCAAGTGGCTTGTCGCCCCCTTCGATCGCCCCCTGTGTTTCTCCTCCGGCATAAGTTTCACCTACCGCTTTTGTTCCTTCACCAGCCTTTGCCAATGTTCTTTCCATATTTGCCAGGAGTTTCCCTACACCGGACTTATGGGCACCCTCGGCCGCATGTGTTAAATGGTGTGCCAAATGATGAACTTGTTTTTCCGCAAATTTTTCACCGGTGTCTTTTATTGTGTGTTCGACTGTATGAATTGCTTTATGCATAACCTTTCCCCCTATTTTTTTGCTTACCGCTATTCCTACATTCTTCATACCCTGTGGCACCACCTTTCCCACTCCTGCTGTGACACCCTTTAATGCTTGACCAACATCCTGTGCCAAAAAGGTTCCGGCAGTTTTACCGACTACAGCCTTAACGCCAACTCCGGCGACGCCTATTCCAACTGAAAATAAAGTGTTCCATGCCATTGCTTTTCCCAGTTCCTTTGGAGAGAAGTGGGATGCGTCATTTTTTAAAATTGCCTTTGTACCTTGCCCCAAAATAGTTGCTCCGGCTCCGCCGGCTATTGCTCCTCCCACGAATGTAGCTATTGGTCCTCCAGCCATTCCTCCCGTCAAAACAGTGCCCGCTACCGCACCTGCCACTACCGCCGTAAAGACTGCGGTTTCTTTTAACATTGTGGATGCTTTTGAAGTTGATCCTTCCATCTTCAGAACACTTGCGGCTAATACCCTCACGTCTTCCAAACCCTTATTCGTAACACTTACATTTGTCTTTAGGTCATCCAATACTATGTTTAATTTACTGAATTTTTTCCCTGTTGTGTCTTCAAATTTAAGTGCAGCGAGTTTTTGAACAGTTCCGTTATTCTGTAGCCTGAGTCTCAATGGGCTATTTAAAAGTTCCCTTGCTCCCTCGTGCAATACGTCCATAAAGTGTTCGCTTGGCATTTCAACTCCTTGATCCAATTGCTCTTGTAGTCGTGCTACAGAGCGAATTATAGGTTGGCTCCTTTGCACATAAAGCTTATAATCATTTGTATATTGATTTACATCCGGATTATTTTGAATTGCATTTATGGCTACCGACCCTGCCGCATTCTCAAGTTTTATTGCAATTTGCATGAATGTTGTATGGAGATTTGGGAATTTTGTTGTTTGCGAAAAATCCAAATTGTAATCCCCACCATCACCTTCCGTTAATTTTGCCAGTTTTACCTGGAATGCTACCGCTTGTTTATGGCAGGCAACCGGATCAGACGCCTGAAGTCTTGTAAATGCGTCAAACTCTGTAATTATATTGTCCTTTGCCGTCAATAAAGCATCTCTTACTTTTATTCTATCTGGATTGTCCGGATCCTCGACCCCATCCGATAAGGATGGATCTTTCATCATTGCGTCAGTGTCGGATCTGACCTGGGCCGTCATCTTATCCTGTGCCTTATCATAACCATCTTTTAGTTTTGGATTCCCCGACTTTAGATATAATGCTCTACTAGTGGCATCAATTGTGCTATCTACATTTTTTTGAAGGGCCATATGCTCCTTCATGTTTGAAGGAATTGGAATGTACTGAGAAGCCAGTGCAACCCCGCCATGTTTGTCGGGATCAGCGGCAAAAGTTGATACCAATACCTCGCTCTCTTGAGAGATTTCCGTTAAACCCGTCCTCTCTTTGACATCAACTATAACTCCCATGGCATTTAGAAGGTCTTTAAATGACTCTAAATATTTCACCATGTCGTCTTCATGCCCTGGAGCGCTTTCTCCATTAGCCATGAGGTTGTTCATATAGTTTTGTGCTTTTTCTCCCATCACTTTCTCTTTTGCATAGATTCTATCCATTGCGGCATCAATTTGTTCGCGTGCCTCAGGTGGAATTAATCCGGCCTCTATGTCCGTCCTCCTTTGTGTTGTCTCTACTGACTCTTCTGCGCCTTCATAAAGAGTTTCGTCTCCAACTTCTGTTTGAACTCCTAAATCCAGCATTTGGGAAATTGCGTTGATGGTTTTTGGGCCGCATTTACCATCTACTTTTAATCCTTGAATTGTTTGAAGATTCTTTATTACTTCTTCTGTGATGCCAACTGCTTCCAATTCAGTTCCTATGACTTTATAGTGTTCACTGCCCTTTTTGTAGGTTTTGAGATCTATAGTTGCCTTTACATCATTAGCGTTATCTTGAAATAATTGAACCGTATCGGTAGCTAATTTTACGTCTTCCTGTTGAGTAAAATTTTGGATTTCTCCCAGTACTTTGGCATGCAAATCCACTAAATCCTTCTGACTTGTGCCATCAATACCTCTAAATTCTTCGCTTTTTCCGTCCATCAGATCAGCAAGGGCTTTCTGCATTACACCTTTGTACTCATCTGAAACAGGAGATTCCTGAATCATTGTATTCATTGTGTTTAAGGCTGTAGCCAGTTGTTTTTCATCAATGATGTCCTGAGCCGCTGTTTGCTCTGCAACTTGTTCGGGCGCCCCGGATTTTACTTCTGATTGTTCTATAGGCCTTGACATCCCTTCCTGTTCATCTTCCACACCTTGAGCTTGTGCCGCCGCCTCTGCTTGTGCATCCTTTTGTAATCGTTCTTGAATTCTTTTTTCTGCACTAGCCGCTTTTGACACCAAGTCGTCACTGCGATCGCCAAAGCTATCCATTCCAAAATAAACAAATTGTCGTTTGTTTCTAAATATCATTCTAGTGCTTCTAGTTGTTTAAGTATTGCATCACCCTCTGCTTGGTCTGCGGCCTCTTCCTTGCTGATGGCCTCTTTTTCACTCTTTTTCACGGTATCCTTCATGGCCTGGATATATTTTTTGTTTAAATCGGATTTGGCGATTTTGTTTTTTTCCGCCAAAGCTGCAATATCTTGTTTTTCCTTCGTCAAAATAGCCTCCAACCCTGTAAGTCTCTCATCAGGCAGATAATCGACTAACTTTAAGTAAAGTTTTCTTTGTTTGGAATCCAGGCTGCCACTATTTTTTATTTTTTCTTTTAGTTTTTCCCTCATATATGCTCAAAATGATCCCATCATTATAGCATTTTTGGTGGATTTTGACAATTATGGTGTCCCCGGCGGGAATTGAACCTGCATCTAAGGTTTAGGAAACCTTTGTTCTATCCATTAAACTACGGGGACCTGAATAGAATTAAGCCTTATTTAGAACAACATATTGCATTTTATCTATAGGAAGGTCTGAGCTTGATTTTACTTCAAATTTGTCCAAACTTTCTATCTTTTCAGCTCCGAAGTCTTTAAGTGAAATTGATTCAGAATTATTTCCCATTGGTATTACAACTCGTGGTTCTATTGACTCTATCACTTCCATGGCTTTTTTAGAGTCCAGATTTGCACCCTCTCCAACTTTTATCATT
This sequence comes from bacterium, assembly GCA_027622635.1. Lineage (GTDB taxonomy): Bacteria > Patescibacteriota > Gracilibacteria > UBA1369 > LOWO2-01-FULL-3 > JAQBYK01. Next base: position 1,802 of record JAQBYK010000021.1, on the reverse strand, counting down.
AGGATATCTACATCCCCAATTTCCGCTACCATTTCACTTGTAAGCGTATGCCCCAATTCCCCCAAATGACAAAATTTCACCTTTCCCATTTGGAAATAAAAAATTAGGGTCTTGTCAGCCTTGGAATCACTTTCGCTTGATCTTGCTTTTGTCCAAGCTTCAAATGCACTTATTGGTACATCCATAACTTCATATTCACCCGGCCAATCAAAAGTTTTATGAGCATCCTGAACTTCTGTTGCTTCTTCTCCGATACTGTTTAACACGATGTCCCCTTTAAGCTTATCTGCTCCTTTGTGAGGATTTATTACGAGTGATTTTTTCTTTCCTCGTACAGTAAAGCAAGTATTGTCATGCCATAATATTTCCATGATTTGTAAGGTTATTTTTTACCGGGAAGCCAATTATACAGCCATCCTACTAAAAATCCACCTATAAATGCGTCAAGAAAACCGAAAAGCGCGCCTAGCAGTGCGCCGCCTACCGTTGTGTGATTAAACCAAGGATAAGTGTTTTCAAATAATTCCAGAATCATTGTTCCTTTTTCGGGAGCATCAAATAGCTTTCCTGCAAGCCAGGGATATACGCTGAGACTTAAAATTGCAAGAGCCCAGAGTATGCCGAGTGTAAGGCCAAGTTTTTTGGGATTTATTTTCATGGGATGGAGGTTAAAAGTGGTCAAATCATACTAAAATTGAACTTTCTTGTCAAGTTTGATAGTATTCGCACGATGTCAAAAGTAGAGAAAATTCGTGCCAGAGAAGTTTTGGATTCTCGAGGAAACCCCACTGTAGAAGTGGAAGTTTTTACTGAGAATGGGTTTGGTAGAGCAATTGTCCCAAGTGGAGCTTCAACAGGCGTGCATGAAGCTGTTGAGCTACGAGATGGTGATAAATCAAGATATGGTGGGAAGGGTGTTCTAAATGCGGTTTCTAATGTTGAAGGTGAGTTAGCTGATGCTGTTATAGGTATGAACAGCGAGGATCAGGAAGGCATTGATAAAAAAATGATTGAGCTGGATGGGACTGAAAATAAGGGGCGACTGGGCGCAAATGCCATTTTGGCTATTTCTATGGCCTGTGCACACGCAAGTGCTGCTGAAAAAGGTAAATTCTTATTTGAATATTTTAATCCTGAGGCGCGTATTTTGCCAGTCCCTATGATGAATATCATGAACGGTGGTCAGCATGCCGATAGTGGGCTGGATATTCAGGAATTTATGGTTCTGCCCGTAGGAGCTGATAGTTTTAAGCAAGCACTTCGAATGGGTGCTGAAATATTTCATACACTAAAAGGTATTTTAAAAAGCAAAGGATTGTCTACATCCGTCGGAGATGAAGGTGGATTTGCTCCTAATCTTCCACACAATGAAGCGGCATTGGATTATGTCGTTGAGGCTATAGAGGGTGCCGGTTACAAACCATGGAAAGAGGTTATGATCGCGATGGATGTTGCAGCAAGTGAATTTTATGAAGATGGTGTTTATAAAATCAAAGTAGATGGAAAACCCGAGGAACTCACCAGCAGTGAATTGTCCGCATATTATGATGTATTACTTCGCAAATATCCTATTATTTCTATTGAAGATTCTCATAGCCAGGATGACTGGGCCGGATTCAGCAAAATGGTGGAAAATACCGGTGGAACGATCCAGCTGGTTGGCGATGATCTACTTGTTACTAATGTAAAGCGTTTACAAAAAGGCATTGATGAAAAAGCCTGTAACTCTATTTTAATAAAGTTAAATCAAATCGGTTCTATTTCTGAAACCAAAGCTGCAATCGAAATGGCTAGAAAGGCAA
>JAQBYK010000020.1 GCA_027622635.1 bacterium | reverse complement strand
ACAGGAAGCAAAAGATAAATTTGAAGAGGCATTTAAAAAGTATGGCTTAAATGCCTGGAAAGTAAAAATAAAAGAATCGATGGTAGCCGACTGCGTAGCGGGAAAAAACAACAGATTATTTGTAAAGGCAAACGCAAGATTTACAAGAGAGCGAATAGAATCCCTAATAGTACATGAAATCGAAACACATATAATTACTGCGGAAAATGGGAAACTTCAACCATATAATATTTTTAACAGGGGCCTGGCAAACTATCTGACAACTCAAGAAGGACTGGCAATGTGGAATGTTGAAAAGCAGAGACATGCCCCATTTATTGAAAACTACAAGGCCCTCAGCCATGTTATAACAATTTACTACTGCCTAAAGAATTCATTCTCCTATGCCTTTAAAAAAGCAGTCGAACTGAATATACCCAAAGAACAAGCATTTAGATCATGCCTAAAAGCAAAACGCGGATTCTATGACACATCGGAAAAAGGAGCATTTACAAAAGACTACATATACTTTAAAGGATACTTTATGGTAAAAAAATTCATTGAAGAAGGTGGAGAATTAAAGGACCTCTACATCGGGAAAATGGACATTTCGGATATTGAAAAAGTAAAACACATAAACGGGATTCATAGAGCAAGAATTCTTCCAAACTGGCTCAAATAATCATCATGGCATCCCCAAAACTATAAAAACGATACTCATTCTCCATCGCGATTTTATAGAGTTTCTTAATTCTATCAATAGGATCCTTAATACCTTTATTCTCTAGAAATGAGGCAACAAGCATTAATAAAGTGCTTTTTGGTAAATGAAAATTAGTTATTAATCCATCAACAGCTTTAAAGGAGTAGTGACCCGGATAAATGAATATATCGGTTGACCCGATCCCGGGCGAAAAACCATTATCATAAGAACTTTCCAAAACTCTTACACTGGTAGTTCCCACAGCAATAACTCTACTTCCAAGACTTTTTGCCTTATTGAGCACAGCAGCGGAAGTACCAGAGAAAATATAAGACTCCTCATGCATAACATGACCTTCAATATTTTCTGAGCTAACAGGCAAAAAAGTTCCCCTACCAACATGCAAAATCAATTTTTCTATTGCTATACCACGATCAAAAATCCTCTTTAATAAATCATCCGTAAAATGAAGTCCTGCAGTGGGTGCGGCAACACTACCCTCGTCCTCAGCGTAAACCGTTTGATATTCATCAAAACCGGAATCGCTATTTTTGATATAAGGAGGTAGAGGAGCCTCACCAAATTGATACAAATCACCGCTTGCATGAATAAGGCGAACACCATCCTTATTAATCGAGATCACAGAACAATTCAAATCACCTACGGCAAATTCCCGTCCGACCTTGAAATACCTACCGGGATGAACCATTGCCAAAAATCTATCAGATCCATCCTTCTCCAAAATGAACAATTCCTTCCCATCAAACCTCACCCTGGCAGGTAAAACTTTTGACTTGTTGAGAACCAAAACATCACTCTCACACAAGAATTCATCCAACTCGAAAAATTTTTTGTGAAAAATTTTGTTTTTAGCACAGTCATAAACAAACAACTTACAATGATCCCGGGGAGTTGTCGGATTTTGAGCTATAAACCTTTCAGGCAAATCGAAATTAAATTGCTCGGTTTTCATTACTCACTCCAGTTAGTACTTCTATCTTTCACATTAACATCAACACTCTCTTTTTCAATATCATATCTCTTGATGGTGATAAGTGTAATATCGTCCAACTGAGTAGCCCCACTTATAAAAGACGAAACATCCTTAGCAATATGATAATTAACGCCTTCAGCAGAATACTTGGCGGCATATTCTTCTACAAGCTGTTTCAGTCTATCCAGACCAAAAAGTTCATCATTGACATTCCTAGCCTCGGTAATGCCATCGGTATATAGAACAACAAAATCGCCTACACCAAGTGGAACTACGGTTTCCTTGATCAATTTAGAATTATCCAGAACCATTCCAAGAGCTATTCCTCCGCTTACAATTGCCTCACACTCGCCGGTAGCGGCTCTATAAACCAAAATATGCTCATGCCCTGCTCCCACATATGTCATGACTTGCTTTTCTTGATCCCAGGAAAGCATAACCAAGGTCATAAACATAGCCTTCTTTATATGCTGTTTAACAAAGCGATTTACATGAAGAAGTATGTCGTAAGCGGACCCATACATCTCGGTAAAGACATTTATCAGTGAATCAACCATAGACATTATAAGACCGCCTGCAATTCCATGACCGGTAACATCTCCAATATAAATATAATACTTATTACCGGACTCAAAAAAATTAAAACTATCCCCACCAAGCTCAGTAGCAGGTTTGTTTTTTGCAACAACTTGAAGACCTTTAATCATCGGACTTTCAGTAGGAAGTATATCCCTCTGCAATTCAGAAGCAATGTCCAACTCCCCCAAAATCCTATCACGATCTTTCATATCACTACCCACGGAACCTAAGCCTTTAGTTACCTGATTAAAGAAATGAGCTATAATCCCTATTTCATCAACCCTATCAGTATAAATTCTCTTGTGGGGTTTTCCGGCCAAAATCGCCTGCATTTGAGCTAGAATAATATTCAAAGGTTTCAAAACATCAAAATAATAAATAATAAGAAAACTAATTAAGAAAACTCCCAAAACAATCAGAAAATAGTTAAATGGAAGTGATTTCTCAGCAGCAAAATAGAAATAAACAAAGGACAGAGCAATAACAGTCAAACAAAAAAACAAAAGATCAATAAACAATTTTCGAATTATACTTTTTCGCAAAAAAATCATGAAGAACGGTTAAGGGCCAAAACACCATCAATCATTTCAACTTCACCATATTCACCAAGAAGATGATAAAGCTTCCTAAGACTGATTAAAGCATTATTATCCAATTCAAGAAGAGAGTCAGCATTTCTTTTCTGAAGAACCTTTTCCACCTCACTGGAGGCAATTCGCTCCAAAATATTATTTACTTTTTTCAGAATTCGAGGACTGACACTCCTAAGAGACAATTTAAATTCCTTAACAAAAGACTCATCCTGTGAAAATAGCAAATCAACTATTGGGGCAATTGATTCCCTATAAGACATTTTAGCCAAAGCAATAGCGGCAGCAGACTTTAACTCTTTATCCTTGGACTTCAAATATAGTCTGCAAATTTTACGATTGCCACTCAACCCAAGCTCACCAATAGCATATAAAGCCAGGGATTTTTTTTCAGACTTATCGGAATGCAGAAATTCATGGATCATTTTAAGAGAATCCTCTCTATAATCTTCGAAAGGGAAAAGAGCAATTGCAGTACAGATTCGCTCCTTTGACATTTTCGATTGAAGGAATGGCTCGAGGAATACAGAGATATTTTCATCGCCATATTTCGCTAATGCCAACATGGCCTCGCACCGATGATTTAAATCAGAATGTTTAAGCACACCATGTAAAAATTCTATAGTTGAAACACTACCAAGGGATGACATTAGATAGATGATTTTGCTAATAATTTCAGAATCATCCTCACGAAGGTAAAGCCTCTTTAAAGAAGACTCCAAATGATACTTTGCAAAAATAGCCTTATTACCGGTATTTCTAAAAACTTTATAAGAAGCAAGTGTATCAAGCGCAGCATTTTTGATCGCAGAATATTTGGAATTCAGACAAGAAATTATTGATGGCAATGCATTAACTTCTTGCAATTCAGCAAGTGCCCTAAGAACCTTTGCCTTTATGGAAACAGATTCACTTTTATCTAAAAGGACTTCCTTTAAATAGCGAACACCATAACGGTGCCCTTTTTGAGACAAAATATCAATTGCGTTAATTCTTATATTTCTGTCTTTTGAGTGTAGCAAATCATGGATTGCGACTCTTGTATATTTTCTCTGAAGAAGATAAGTACCTACAAAAATTATTACAACAACCTTAACCATAGCCAAATTGATAGCCAAAATTAAGGCCGGACCGGTAAAAAACCGTTGTAAAAGTATCAAAGTTACAGTTCCAAATATTGCTCCAAAAGGACGAACAACACCTTCCAATAATTCCCTGACATATTCCCGTAAATCATGTTTGATGGCATAATAGGAGCTGTGATAGGCATTATTATGCAATACGGATGTAATTGTATAATTATTTTTTGCTAAAACAGCGCTGGCATAATTGAAGTTCCAAATCATACCTATAAAACTAAGAAAAGTGACAATTGGATGAATCAACATTGTTCCAAATACACCTAAACTATCTAACAAACGACTTCCAAAGAACAGTTGTACTAGCAAGGCTGAAGCACTAAACAAAAGGAAAAGAATACCTAAATCATGTACGAAAGCATGTTGAAATCCGCTTCCGGCATCCAATATCAAACCGGAAACATTTTGATAAACAGCCTTGGTATACTGAAATTCCAAAAGATTAAACAAAAACCACTGGAAAAAGACTATCCCGAATAATCCACGTATATACGAGATATGATCCTTACACGAAAAAGCTTTTTTGAACTTAGCAACAATTCCAATTGCTTTTCTCTTTCTTCGCTTCCGGACAACAAGAGTTACTCTTACATCAAAATTCTCATAATAAAGAATAAATGGGATTGTTAGAAAAACAGCAGCGGCCCAAAGATAAATCATATTCACAGTTTCAACATTATTGGCCAGAGATAAAACTGTTATTCCGGCAAAAATACCGGCAAAGGTGTCTGCCGCCTCAATAAGAGGGAATGCCCTCTCGCTTTCCAAAGGAGTAAACATTTCCTCAACGTAAGAGTTAAGAATTATCTTAAATTGATTCAAAAACACTGCTATGGCAACAATCAGCAAAGAAAAAAACCACGTCAGGCTGTAAGAGTACATTTGAATTGCGAGATAAAGCAATGCTCCTGTAGCAAAGACGCTTCCAATTAACAAAAGCTCGACTCTTACCCTTCCAAGGAAGGTAGAATAAATCAAACTACCTAAAACCGTAAATAAAGCGGCTAGAACAAGTAAGTAAGGCAGAGAATATATTCCATAATGAGACGCGAACATAGCAACCAACACCGTCCAACCGACAACAAATCCATATCGATAAAAGAATCGGATCAACCATGCAAGAGCTATCCGAGACCACTCTCCGGGATGAACATTAAATACTCTACTTAAAAATGATATTTGCTCTGAATTTTGGTACATTTTTGTTTTTATTCGGGCGCAAACCCGTCAACGTATTATACAATAACAGAGTAAAAATAACAATCCAGTGCCATTGACATACCCTGTGTTTGACAGATCGCTAGATTCCCATGAATCTTGCATTTGCAACTAAAATCCAGCACTATAACCTCATGCGAAAAAAGATATTTCAACCAATAGGAATAGGCAGTGCAACAGCTATTATAGCCATCACTTCATTCCTGAGCTACGCGATTGGACTTATTAGAGATCGTATAATAGCGGTAAATTTCGGCACAACTACGGCAACAGACACATACAACGCATCATTCCTAATACCGGATGTCCTATTCAATCTATTCATCGCCGGAGCACTTTCCGCAGCTTTTCTGCCAGTATTTACAGAGTACTTAGTGAAGGATAAAGAGGAAGCCTACAAAATAGCAAATACTATGCTTACCTGGGCAGTTGTAGCAATAGGGGGGATAGCCCTTATCGCATTCATATTTATGACACAAATCATTCACATTATTTTTGGTGATGCCACTGTGCAAATGCAAAATGACATAATAAATATGACAAGACTCATGCTCGGCTCATCAATCTTATTCGCTATAAGTAACACAGTCGGAAACATTTTAATGAGCTATAAACACTTTGTATCATATGCACTCTCACCAATTCTATATAACCTGGGTATCATACTGGGAATAATATTCCTAACCGATAAAATAGGTATTTATTCAGCCTCGGTTGGTGTATTGATTGGAGCAACATTGCACTGTCTGATTCGAATTATTGACCTAACAACAACTGAATATAGATATAAACCATCAGCGGATATAATGACTCCCGGATTCAAAAAAATCATCAAATTGATGATACCAAAATCCATAGGGCTTATAGCCTGGCAAATCAACTTATACATATTTGCAATTGTAGGAATAAGCATAATGGAAGGAGGACTGGCCGCATTCCACTTTGCCAGAAATATTCAAAGCTTCGCGGTAAGCCTGTTTGGCATTGCATTTGCAACAGCAGTATTTCCTTACCTTGCAGATGCGGCAAACAAAAAGGACTACAAGGCCTACACAGAGCACATACAAAAAACCATGCAGAGAATTCTATTCTTCACAATCCCTGCAGCAGTTGGTGTAATGACACTTTCAACACCGCTGGTAGAGTTAATTCTAAGTGGTGGAGTATTCGATGAAAAATCCATTAGACTAACCTCCTTGCTACTATTTTTCTTTGCAATTTCAATACCATTTGAAAGTCTGGCACATATACTGGCAAGGGGATTTTACGCTCTTCAAAATACATTAACCCCCATGCTGATAAATCTTGGAGGAATGGTAATCATATCACTGATTACAATTTTCATAGCTCCTAAATATGGCATCCATTGGTTTTCAATTGGATTTACGACAGGTTTCATCTTTTACATTGCGACAATGCTAATTTTCTTAAGAAAACATTTACAAACATTCTCCTACAAGAGCTTCGTTAAAAGTGTATCCAAAACTATCGTCGCAAGCGGAATAATGGCAATTGCAATAATCTTAAGCCAATCCCTGGAAGGAATAGTCGCAATAAAATTATCACATTTATTAAGACTATTCATCGGAGCCGGAACATTTTTCCTAATGGCCTTCCTTCTTAAATCCTCAGAACTTGGAAGCATAAGATATATTTTAGACAGGATTTTCAAAAAACCTAACTATGAGAAGTAAGAAACTTCTAATATCACTGATTGCAATAATGCTTATTCTTTCCGGAGCTCTTTTCGCAACTCCAAAAATAGAAAAAGTAGTTTACAGACAAAAGGTTGATAGAGAAAATGTCGCTACACTGGAAATAGTAAAAAACGAGGAAAAAAAAGGGAATTATCTTGAAGTACAATTTATAACACAAGCACCGCTTCAAACAGAGGAAAACTGGGTCTTTCATGAAGAAAGTTGCGAAGAAGCCGCACTTCTTCAGGCAATAAATTACGAAAAGGGAGTGACTATAAGCAAAGAAGAAGCAAATGAGATTATTTTGGACATGATTGACTGGCAAAACAAAAATATGGGAGGACACCACGATTTATACGCTCAAGACATGAAAAAATTCATAATGGGATACTATAAGCTCAAGGATCATGAAATCAAAATCATAAAAAATGCGCATATTGACGATATCAAAGAATCAATCGACTTTAATCACCCTGTGATAGTTCCTATAACAGGAGACATCCTAAAAAATCCTTACTATCCTTATCCTGGATACCACATGCTAATTGTAATTGGATACACTGAAGACAGAATAATTACAAACGATAACGGAACAAGAAGAGGAGCGGATTTCAGCTACGATACTGATATTTTCGAGGCGGCCTTCAGAGATGCCAGCGGAGATATACTTATACTGAATCTGGAGCCTGGATTTTAATAGATATTGATTTCGCCCTCTAACTTAATATCATCACCAAGTGTTTCAAAATTAACATTTTTGAAGTTCAAAGCCTTGGAAATCTTATCAACACCATTACCACCAATCACAGACAAGGATTTACTCCCACCAATCAACTTGGGAGCAATATAGAATAAAACTCTATCCAAAAGCCCATTGCTCCTGGTTGAAAGATCAAATATTTTTCCATGTACATCACTTCCTCCTTCGATATAAATATTTTGAAAATCCCTCTTGGCCAAAAATTTAAAAATCTTCTTTAATCCGGCAAGATCAGAAGTTGTTTTTCTAATATCAATCCCGGCTTTCTGAAATTCTGAAATAGCCTTGGAATTTGCTTCATGCGTATAAAAAACAATCACATTATCATCTCTAAAAACACGCTTAGATAGTGGCAAACCCAATTTTGCATCTAGAACAATTCGAATAAGATCCTTGTTTTTGTATACACCATGAGCCGCCAATTCCGGATCATCAGCTCTTACAGTTCCAGCACCAACCAAGACAGCATCACACTTACTACGCTCCAGTCGAGCGTGTTTGCGAGATAATTCTGAACTAATCCATTTGGATTCACCGGAACAAGTGGCAATTTTGCCATCTAAACTCATTCCCGCCTTCATTGTCAAATAGGGGAGTCCTGACTGCGCCCATTTGATAAAAGGCTGATTAATTGACCGAATTTCGTCAGCCAAAGCACTTCCGGACCTACAAAGCTCCACTTCAACTCCATGTTCCTTTAAATATTTAATGCCTTTTCCATTCACCTTTTTGAAAGGATCTTTCATCCCAATACAAACTTTTTTAAAACCGGCAGCAACAATTGCTTTTGCACAAGGAGGAGTCTTCCCATTATGAGAACAAGGCTCAAGAGTCACATACAAAATCGCATTATGGAAAAGAGCCGGTTCAAGATCAACAGTTTTAATCCCGGATTTTTTCATCACTTCTCTTATCGCTAAAACCTCAGCATGATCCTGTCCGGCCTTCTTATGATAAGCCTCTGCAATAATCTCACCTCCCTTAACAATAACCGCACCAACACAAGGATTTGGAGATGTAAAACCGATTCCCTTTCTTGCAAGCAACAATGCTCGCTTCATAAATACTTCTTGCATACAAAATTAGCTTATTAGACAACATTTCTATCATGAATGCAAAATTTTGGCAAGCTAAACATTCCTTAAAAGATGTCCCATCTTATCCTTCTTTGTTTTCAAATATCCACGGTTTCTATCATTTGAGGGTAACTCCAGGGGAATTCTCTCTGTTATCACTAAACCATAGCCGCTTAAACCAACAATTTTTGTGGGATTATTGGTCATTAGACGAATATTTTTCAAACCAAGATCTACCAAAATCTGTGCTCCCAATCCATACTGTCTAAGGTCCGGAGCAAACCCCAATCTCTCATTTGCCTCAACGGTATCCAAACCCTTGGACTGCAGATCATAAGCTTTTATTTTATTTACCAAACCAATTCCTCGACCTTCCTGACGCATATACAAAAGAACACCTCTTCCCTCACTGGAAATTTTTTCAAGAGCAGAATCCAATTGGACCCTACAATCACATTTATGAGATCTAAAAACCTCACCGGTCAAACATTCACTCTGAACCCTAACAAGAGTGTCAGCATGAGATAATTTGCCCATAGACAAGGAAACATGCTCGCTATCATCTATAGCATTAGTATAAACCTTCATATCGAATTTACCATAATCAGTAGGCAAAACTGTCTCGGCAACTAGTTTAACAAGTTTCTCACTTTTACTTCTGTATTCAATAAGATCCTTGATAGTAATCATTTTCAAAGAATGCTTTTTTGCAAAATCAATAAGTTCATCCTTTCTCATCATTTCCCCATCATCACGGGCAATTTCACATATTACAGCTACAGGAGGAAGACCGGACATGCGAGCTAAATCAATAGAAGCCTCAGTGTGCCCGGCTCTCACTAAAACACCACCCTTCTTTGCCTTCAGCGGAAAAACATGACCTGGTTTAACAAAATCATCCGCCAAAGATTGATTATCCGCTATCGCTGCAACAGTCTTAGCCCTATCAGAAGCTGATATGCCGGTAGTAATACCCATTTTTAAATCAACGGAAATTGTAAAACTACATTGCTTGGATTCCTGATTATCAGAGACCATAGGGTTAAACTGTAATCTCTCGGCAATATCGCTATCCATCGGAACACAAATCAGTCCACGACCCTCCACAGCCATAAAATTTATAGCATCAGGCGTTATCATGGATGCAGCCATAACCAAATCGCCCTCGTTTTCCCTGTCCTCATCATCGAGGACTACCACTATCTCGCCTTCTTTAATGGCCTTAAGTGCATCCTGAATTTTATCAAAATCTGACATATATCGCTTATTAGACAATGATTATGCCATTAAAGCGCAAATCTTACAAACTCTTCTACCAAGGCATCAGACTCTTTTAAAAGTTGCTCAATGCTTTTATCGGGATCCTTAACAAAAGGTTGTTTAAGAAGTGCATTCTCTCCTCTAAATTTTTGTTCCTTACCCATCATAATTTTATCGATAATTTCCTCCGGCTTTCCTTCAGATTTCAATTGTTCCTGCCAAATTAATTTCTCTTTATCAACAAGTTCCTGGGATACTTCTTCAGGAGAAAGAACACTGGGATTCGTAGCCGCAACATGCATGGCAATATCCTTCGCTAACTCGGGAGAACCACCTTTAAGAGACACTACTACACCTATTTTCTTATTAGAGTGTATGTAATCACCAAGATTATCTCCCTCAATAATTTTCATATTTCCAATAACCACATTTTCTCCAAGTTTTAAAACAGCATCCTTAACCTCAGGTAATTCTCTATCCTCCGGATTAATTTCACCATTTATCAATTTACGAGCGAGGGATTGGCCCAAAGCCAAAAAATCTTCACTCTTAGCCACAAAATCAGTTTTTGAATCCTCAATTTCAATTGCAACAGCACCCTGACCGGTTGAACGACCGGATCTGTCAGCAGCTTTTGCCTCACCCTTTTGACGCAAAACATCCACAGCTTTATCAAAATCTCCCGATGCCTCCTCCAAAGCCTTTTTACAAGCCATCATAGATACACCGGTAGCTTCACGCAATTCTTTTATTTGATCGATAGTTACAGACATAGTTTGTTGTTAAAAAATAATTTATTGATTAGATTTCTCCTCAGAATTCATAGGATTAGCTGGAGGAATTTGAGTTTTAGGTGGTTGAGTAGATCCTGGTTGGGGAGGAACAACTTTAGCCTCCGGAACCTTTCCGGTCAAAACCATATAGATATGATTCTCAGGGATTTTCATTGCCAATTGTCCTAAAAGGGGGATCTTTGTTTCCTTACCCTGAGCCACAATTACCATACCGGTAATATGAAGAAGCAAAACGACACCCCAAAGCATCAAACTTAAAGTCGGACTAACAAGCGCAATAAGAATTGTTAAAAACCATAGCCCAAAAAGAGCAAGTCCCTGCCTTGCGTGGAAATTACAAAATTTACTTCCATTCATTCGCACAGAAGTCAGTACACAGGTAATAATATTAACAATAGGGATGTAGCAAGACATAGACCAACGCTTTTCAACTGAAAGATCAGCCACCTTGGCTTTTGCAATCTGAAGAGGAGTTAAAACGGGTTGGTCAGGCATTATTTAGCAACTTTACTAGATTTCTTAACAATCTCAGTAACTTCTCCAACAAAATAAGTCAAAGCCTTGATAGCATCATCATTACCGGGAATAGGATAATCTACAGACGTAGGATTAGCATTGGTATCAACGATGCCAATAACAGGAATCCCGAGTTTCCTTGCTTCCTTAACAACAATTGCGTCTCTAACAGTATCCACGACAAAAACAATTTCAGGTACTGAATTCATGTTTTGAACACCACCAAGAGAAGTTTGAAGCTTATCTATAACTTTTCTAAGCTTAGAAGCCTCTTTCTTTGTGTACTTTTCAAACTCACCACTTTCCTCCTGCTGCTTAAGATCAGCAAGGTATTTGATTCTGGTTTTTATAGTGGAAAAATTTGTAAGCAAGCCGGGAATCCACTTGGTAACAACATAGGGCATCTTGCAACTTCTAGCAGATTCTTCAAGAAGCTTTATAGATTGAGGTTTAGTACTAACAAAAAGAACAGTCTTTCCCTCGGAAACAGACTTAGCTAAAAACTTCATAGCTCTTTCAAAGTACTCAAGAGTTCTCTCCAAATTAATAATATGGAGTCCATTAAGCTCACCATGAATAAATTTCTTCATTCTCGGGTCCCACTTATGGGTACGATGCCCAATATGCACCGCATTTTTAAACATTTTTTCAAGCTCATTTTTGCTCATAATCCTTGTGGTTTACGCCTATCCTTCATTAATTTATGTTATTGACCACTATGGGCAGGATTACACAAGCTGAAAGAGAGACTTGATATAAAAATTCAACGCAGCTAATCTAATCTATAGAAACCCTAATTGCAAGCCAAATAATGAAAAGTATCAAATCAGGAAGACAAGAAATAGACAAAATAGATCACGAAATTTCAAAACTTCTAAAAAAAAGAATGGCTAAGGTGTTAAAGATAAAGGAATTGAAAAAAAAGAGGGGACTCCCAAAAACAGATCAAGATAGAGAAAATGAAATTTTAGAGAAATTAGACTCAAATTACGAAAAAGCAATCTTCAAAGAAATCATTAAACAATCACGAAAACTACAAGATGACCACTTGAATTAAACCTGTTATTCTGATATAATAATAGGAGTTAAAAATAAAAAAATCCAATGGAAGAAATACCGGAAACAACGAAAATCACAATCACAATGCCAACTAGTGCGTATTTCATGTCCGGCATCAGGGATTTCACATTAAACCTGATAAAAAACACAACCAGTTTTCCGGAAAAATGGGCTTTCCGATTTCAATCTGTAGTAGACGAGCTGTGTAATAACGCAATTGAATACGGATCATCCCCTGGAAGTGACATAAGAATCACATTTATCTACCAAAAAGATCAGTATATAGAAATATATATAGACGATACTGGTACTGGGAAAAACAAGATTAATGCTGCAGGATTACAAAAATTATTTGATGACAGGAAAGAACCGGGGTATGTTTTTACAGGAATAAGAGGAAGAGGACTCGTTAAAATTATTGGAGAATGGACAGATGAAATTGACTTCTCAGATCGAAAAGAAGGCGGGATAAGAGTTAGAGTCAGAAAATATCTAAAAGACGAGAGAAAAGCTGAAACATTACCAGCTCAAACACAAATAAAAGCAGTGCCTGTAACAAATTAACCCTCATTTCAAATGACTGAAGCAACAATTACCGTAGAAGACCTGGCAAGCCCAACCCCTGACAAAACTCTAAAAATTGTTCATATTGCCGGACAACTGGATGAAAGCAATATCGATGAAAAGATTCAAGAAATCTACAAATTGATTGAAGCCACACCCAAAAATCTAAATCTGATTCTGGATTTGGAAAGATTGGAGTACATGAACAGTAAATCCATAGGGTATATAACTGACTTGTATGGGAAAATTACTCAATCCGGAGGACTTATAGGTATAGCAATGGCTCAACCAAACATAATAGATATATTACAGGTTGTAGGACTAACACAACTAATCAAGTCATTTGATAGCATGGAGGAAGCAAAAACCTATATATCAAATTCAAGTGCGGCAACTGCATTGGCAGATTCTGCTGCAGCACCGGCACCAGCTCCAGCAGCGCCGGCTCCTGAAACACCATCGGCTCCTGCTCCGGCCGCAGAAACTCCAGTAGTTCCCGCACCAGCTCCAGAGGCACCAGCTCCTG
>JAQBYK010000019.1 GCA_027622635.1 bacterium | reverse complement strand
AAAAAGAGACAACGAGGGTATTACACCGGAAATGCGCGCAATCGAGGACAAATTCTTTGGTGAAACCAATGCACTGGAATACGAAGCAAATGAAGGGGCTGAGCAGCAGGTGTCTGCACTCAGGGCATCGGTAAGCGGTGAAGTGCAAGAAACTACTGACTCAAATTCTCCTACTCAAGTTATAGATCGGCTACAAGAGCAAGAAAGGCTTCCGGAATCAATACACACCCCGGTACTTGTAAGCACGCTGAAACTTCTTGGGGAAAAACTCGGACTAAGAGTGCAAATTGACGACGATATTACTCTTTTCCCTAATAATTTAAGAACTTTAAAACTGAGTTCTGCAAATCTGGATGTATTTTTGAGAAGGGGAGCAATCGCAGCCACATTCCTTATGGGAATGATGCCGATAAAGGGATATGCACAAGAACTTATTCAACCGGGTATGGACATAATGGAACAAGCTACAGAAACAGTAGTCGAAGGAGGATATATGTTCCATTGGGAACATCTGACTATGTTGCTGCTATTATTGGGCATTTCAATTGCTGCTGCACATAAAATCCTCAAAAAAACCAACAAAGAAAAGAAAATACTGAGTGATTTCGAGAAACTGAAAGCTGCAAAAGAAAGTGGTGATAGTGAAGCAGCCACACAAGCAAAAAAAGGAGTATATACCGGAATGATGGGAGATTTGCCTGCTGATATGGATGAAGCAATCCAGGCCACGGATGTTACTGACCCAAAGGAGCTCCAAAAAGCCCTGAAAATTAAGAAAAAAACAGATGCCCTAATTAACAAAATCACACTCGATGTCGAGGGTAAAATGATATTACCAAATGATCCTACCTTGGAAGTTCTCAACAAAAAAAGAGACGAAGTGGTTCATGCAATATTGAAACACTTGGATGAAATAGACAAGCTGATGAAACAACTTATAAAGGAGTGGGAAAAAGCTCCTAGTGGGAGTTTTCTTAAGCAACAAATAGAATTTGAAAAGAAGAAACTTCACATTACTCAACAATATTTGATTTTGATGAAGAAGAAATGGCTTATATTAATTGATAATGCCAAAGACGAAATAATAAAGGGGGCTAATCCGGAATCACTTTCTGAAAAAGATAAAGTGAAAAAAGGTATTCTTAATCTTCAACAAAAGCTGAATGAGCTTTTGGATGGGCAGGCAGGGATGGACCCGACTGATTTCCAAACGCAATTGGACCAATTAGATGATGAGTTGACTAACAAGACTAATGATGCAGCCGAAGCGGGAATCGGGAAATATTCTAAACCGGAACCTGAGGTGATAGCTGGTAACAGCATCGACCTTCACAAGAATGGAAACTACAATCACGCAACAGGGGTGAGCTATAGCGTGAACGGCACTGAACACAATCATGCTCTTGGGGAGCAAAGCACTGTCCAAGTCTGGATAAATCCAAAACAGCAAATTTTAATGAACTTTAACTATAAAGGAGTATTGGTTGATTCCACCATACTACTGGTTGCTAATGATACCGGGCAATTCCAAATTGCTTCAACGAACCAGGCACTGGATGCGTACATTGCTGAGCAAGAAGCAGATGAAATTGTCCAAGCCCTGGAAGCTTCTGCCGAGCTTGGTCCGGATTCGGAGCCTGTACTTAAAGAGTTAGCCGGCAAAGTTGAACAAGTCTCTAAAGCAATTAAAGCTGATACTTATGGATTGTTCGGATCGAAAGTAGAGGCAGACGATGAAGCTATTGAAAACCATTTGATACGTGTACATAAGGAATACCATCAAGGAAAGGCAAAAACAGTTATCAAATTGACCTTATCGGAAGCATATTGGAAAAAAGCTCTAGCGGAGCTGGATTCTCATGGTGATATTCCCAAACACAATATTCCATTCAATTTTGAGGGGCCAAAAGGAGGAAAAGTAAATATAAACCAAAATATGAGACGCTTTAATGTGGTAGTCAATGGCAAACAAGCATCGGTGCTGGTTACATCTGATTCCACACATTTATCCATGATTGGTGAGGTGAGAATTATATTGGATTCCGGGGAAGATTTCTCTCAAGATGAGATCGAAAAGGTTTTTGCGGAAGCTGTAACTCGACTGGGAATACAAAGTCATATAAAACCTCCGGATGCAAACGCCAAAACCAAATTAAGGAAAAAATTGAAAGACCACCGCAGAGAAGATGAAGCCCCTGCCAACAGTACAACAGATGTCCATAGCGAATATAGTGCGGAAAGAGTAGTTCCGGTTTCAGTAGCAAAATTAAAAGGAAAAGGTCTACACAGCGTATATCACCAATTTAACTCTTCCGTATTGGAAAATATTTTTAAAGCTAAATCACTAATGTCTACCAGCACACGTTGGTCAAAAGGGATTTTGCAATCAGGAATGTCTTCAACCACTGATATGGCAAAAGGTGGGGGAACGGAAGTATTTACTCGAATTCACACAAAAAACTCGGCTAAATCAGGAATTTGGTATTCCTCTGGAAAACCGGCACTGGTGTACAAACCCGAAATTTTCTCAAGGATGGACTGCTATTGCTATTCTTCAGACCAATATGGCTCAAAACAGCCATCCACATATTCTCAAAGAGTGAGCCCATTAAAGTTAACTGAAATGATGAGTTCTCATTATGCAACAGGACACGAAGTTATGTTCCATGACGCAATAAATTTAGATGATGCGGCCTATCTTGTTGTAGATAATCCGACAAGCTACATAGCTAGATTAGAAAAAATGGGGATTACGGAAGTTGGAGGAAAACCATTAAGTCAATTTGTTATTTCTGAGAGTAAATTTCAATCATTAAATTCAGTATAAAATGCAAAAACTACTCAATACATTAGAAGAATTCTTTAAGGAAAATGCACCGGTCTACATTCTAAATACTTCAACGGACTCTGTATTGTTGTGCCTCAACCCGGAATTCGAAATAGATGATGGGTTGATATTCATGAGATTCGAAAGCCTAAATGAACGTGGCGGAAATAGCGTCTATTTCAAGACTCTCCAGGGAAAAAAAGAAAAAACTCTTTATCTCGAAAACGAAGATGAGAATATCCTAAAGTTACAGGCGATAGATCTCACAAACTACAAACAATATATTCAACCCAACTATGTTGGAGCACCGGACTTTTCGGATTTGGGAGAACTCAAAAAATTCATAAAGTCACAAAATGTATGAAGAAGAAGTTGACCCGAAATACGTTCATTCAATAGATGATTTGCGTGGAAAACTGCATGGCGAAATGACGGATGATGAGATGGACGGACTGCCGGAAGAAGTATGGCAGGCAATAGATAAACCGGAAGTGGTAGCAGTCTTTGTTAGTCCAGGCAGGATGACATCAAGAGAGTTAAACTATAATCTTGAAAGAATAGACCTTAGGCCGGGTCAAAAAATAATAATTATTCCTCCAAAAGGGCGATCAGGCATTTTAAAAGATATAATTCTAGGACACAGGAAAAGGGAAGAATTTTGGAATTTAAAGGCGGGAGAAACCAGAAAAGGATATGATAATGCAGGTGCATACAGTGAGGTACGTGTCTTAAATGGAAAAGACAATCAGTGGAAGGGATGGAGAGATCCAAAAGGATATGACCCTGTAAAGTACGCTGAAAGAAGAAGTGACATTGAATATGAAGTTTTACATGATTGGCTTCAAACTGTTGGAGAAGTTGACCCAATCGCAATTGAAATAACCAGTGCAGGCAAGGATCCTGATTGGAGCGTAGTGACAGAGCACTCACTAGATATAATTACACATCCGGAAGTTGACGAAAATACGCAGGTAGATGAGCATATTTACAGTGTAGGTACGGAATTCATCGATCTAAAAGGGGACGGCCCCAAATTGCCAAAATATGGAGGGGGGAAGCACCAGGGGGCTTATCCAAACGCAGTCCCACTTGGCGGAAAAAATGGTCGTGAACATTTCGAAATGACAGAAAATATTGATACTGATGGAGAATACATCGATGGAGCAGGACAATTGCACATTCGTCTTAAACCGGGAAAGAAAATACTCTCTCTGGAAGTTGCAATAGGTGACACATGGTTTAATTATAAAGGTCATGGAAAATTGCAACTGGGATGGGCGAAATTCAATGCTGATTTAGTAAAGGAAGATGGAGGCAGAGAAAGATTTATGAATACTGTAAATGTACCACCACAAGGCGTTTTATCCGGTGGAATAGAGAATGAGGATTACATAACACAAGAAGGAGACGAAATAATTTTATCTTCATCAAGTGGTACAAGTTATCTCATGGGATGGAGGATTATGTATGACAATTCGCCATCACTAGAAAGTGATATTTCAGAAACAAGAGGACATACTAGCGAGCAATTAACCCAATACTTGTAATGGGATTAGGAGATTTTTTTGGTTTAGGCAAGAAAAAGGGAGCAGAGAAAAAAGAGGGAAAAGCTCTGGGTGCTCTTACACCGGAACAAATTGATGCACTTCCTGAAGCGCTTCTGACAAGACTTCAGCAGCCTGAGACTGTAGCGGTTTTTGGCACCCCGGATAGTCAAACTAGCAGAGAACAATTCTTTCGATTTAATGGTGAAACGGGTATAGACCTAAAAAGAGGTCAACAGATCGGAATAGTGATTCCAGAGGGAGGGTCTATGAGTTTACAAGATGTTTTTATCGGTCACAGAAAGAGGGAGGCATATTGGCACAAAAATTGTAGTCCAAAACATATGTATGGAGTGCCCGGGTGGCAGGATAAAGATGGGGCATATACGGAAGTACTGGTTTTTGATGGCAATACAAATAAATGGAGAAAATGGAAGGATCCAAAGGGCCATGATCCTATAAAATTTGCAGAGCCAAGGGCAACAGTTGAATACGAGAAGCTAAGTGATTATTTCGGCATGCTTGGAGAGGTGAAACCTCTGGCTTTTTTGCTCATAAGTAGAGGACAGGGAAAAAATAAAAGAAATATCGTTACAGAACATTCATTTGAGATGATGACTTATCCGGAAATGCATGATGGAACGCAAAGTATTGAGAGAGCGTATTCCCCGGGAACAACATTCGTTGATTTCAAAAAACCAAATGGTCCAAATCGTCTTCCTCGCTATGGTGGAGGAAAGAAACATCACAAGAAGGGACCTCACAATACTGCCGGTGGTCCGGCCGGTTATCCGGGAGCAGTTCCATTAAAAGGAAAAGTGGGCTGCGAGCCATTCCAAATGCAGGAGGTTGTAGACAACAAGACCGAATATCTTGATGATCAAGGTAGACTTTGGCTTCGGCTCCCGGTAGGAGTTAAACTTAAGTCTTTAGAGATTTCTGCGGGAGCACGATGGTGGGGAAGTAAGCTTCCTGACAAGTCACTGGCTTCAAAAAATGGTCGTAAAATAAGTGCATATCTTGTAAATGGGCAAGGACAAAAATTGGATCATTTTATGCGTTCGATGAATGTTGGGCCACAGGGCGTCCTACTCGGAGGTCCTACAGATCCGGATTATGTAACACAAGATGGAGATCAAATCCTTATTGAGGGCGAACATCACACTTCATATATTATGGGGTGGAGGATTCTCTACGATGATTCTCAGGGGATTGAGGCATCTGTAAACACAGCAGTCGACAGTACAGAGGCTCAAGTTAGCGATACTTTGTTAGAATTGGATTTAGATCTTGAGGCAACCGGAGACCATGCGGGTACGCAAGGTGGACAATGGCATGTAGATAAAAAAACAGGTGACAAATATTTTGTCAAAGAATATCATGGCAATTTAGACCGCTGCGCAACTGAATTCATAGCTAATTCTATTTACGCCGCAATGGGCATTCCGGCAGTTCGGACACGTTTACATAAAGGTAAAGCCATATCCAAAGAAATAGATGGAGTTAAAGGATTTAAAGCATCGGACAAATACGATAAAGCTAAAGTCTTGGATTTTTTTACACACCCGGACGTAAAAAGCGGATTTGTTATAGATGCATGGCTGGCGAACTGGGATATTTTTGGGCTTGATTACGACAATATTGTAAAGGGCAGTGGTGATCGGATGTACCGTGTTGATGCAGGAGGAGCACTATTTTATCGTGGAATGGGCCAACACAAAGCACAATTTGGAAGTGAAGAGGTTGGCGAAATTGACACTATGAGAAACCCAAAAGCTGCTCGCGAAGCAGGCATAATTTTTCAAAATTTAGTTACAGATGAAGATGTAAAAAATCAGATTCAATCCTTAGCTGAAGTCATGACAGATGAAAAAATCAAACAAATAGTAGAGGCTTCCGGGATATCCAATACAGCGGAAATTATTGCTACTCTGCTTAAGAGAAGAAATTGGTTAATAAAGAAATACAACATAAAAACAAAGAAAGCCGCGCCAACGGTGGAAAAACCAAAAGCTACCCCAAAAACCGCAGCTGCGCCGAAAGAAATGACTCTCCAATCAACCGGAAAACAGGTGGGCAGCCACGGAATAATGCATGTTGATAGTACTACCGGAAAATATTTCATAGTTAAGGAATACGGAGCTAATCCTGAAAGATGTTCGACAGAATATATTGCCAATAAGCTTTATGAAAAAATGGGTGTCCCATGTATTGATGCGCGCATTGTCGATGGCAAATTCGTTTCAAAGGCTGTCCAGGGCTTAAAGGCAGTAAAGGGATTGGAGTCATTAAAGCATCCGGATGTAAAAGATGGTTTTGTTGTGGATGCATGGTTGGCTAACTGGAATGTTTTTGGACTCGATTATGAGAATATAAGAGCACGGGGAGGAAGAATGATCAGAACAGGAAATCATGGTTCACTATTTTTCAGGGCTCAGGGAGGAGCAAAACCTGGTTTCGCAAGCCCAATTGTTACAGAGATAAGTACAATGAGAAACCCCCAACTTTCAAAAGAAGCCGGAGCGGTTTTCTCAAATATCATCAGTGACTCTGACATTAAAAAACAAGTTGAAAAACTTCAAAGTGTGATGACAGACGAAGTAATCAGAGAAATAGTTGAAAGTGCCGAGTCTTCAAACGCCGAGGATATTATTCAGGCCTTAATCAAAAGAAGGGACTGGTTAATTGCTAACCACCTATAAAGTCAAAAATCTTATTTCACAACAAACCCGACAATCCTCCCAGGCACGTAGATCTCTTTAACTACCTTCCCTTCAGATAGGTGCTTCAACACATTAGGATTTTTACGGGCAAGAGCAATCGCATCCTCCTGTTTCGCATCCTTTGCGACTTCAATCTCTCCGCGTACTTTCCCATTAACCTGGACACCGAGAACTACAGTATCGTCAATTACTAACTTTTCATCAAAAGTAGGCCATTTACTATCCACGACACTATACTTCTGTCCAAGTGTTTCCCAGCATTCCTCCGCCAAATGCGGAGCAAGTGGAGCTATAAGCTGCACACAAATCTTCTTTGCACTATCATCAACCCCATTCTTAGAAGCAAAATTCACAAACTCCATCAAAGCTGCAACGGCAGTATTGAAATGCATTTTCTCAATATCCCGGGTGACTCGCTTAACCAGTTTATGCACAGCACGCTTTAAGCCATCGGCATCTTTCACTTCTGATTTTTCAATAATCATGCTCCAAAATCTCTCCACGAAACGCGCAATACCGGTAATCCCTCGGTCATTCCAGTCTCCGCCATCGGTGAAAGGTCCCATGAACATCAAATACATGCGGAAAACGTCACTTCCATATTTTTCCACAAATTCGTCAGGGCTAACTACATTTCCCTTAGATTTCGACATTTTAGCGCCGCTCTTGGTCACGAGTCCCTGATGAATCAACTTAAGAAATGGTTCATCATGACTGACATATCCGAAATCGTGCAAGGCCATCATCACAAAGCGGGCATATATAAGATGCATGCATGCATGCTCGGGACCACCTATATACATGTCCACAGGCATCCAATTTTTTGCAACATTCTTATCCCAGGGGTCTTTTTTATTTTGAGAATCTAAATAACGCAAGTAATACCAACTTGAACAAACAAAAGTATCCATGGTATCAACCTCGCGACGAGCTTTTCCATTGCATTTGGGACAATTGGTCTCGACAAATTTTTTGGAAGTCTCCAGAGGGGACTTCTCGCCACCCTTAGGCATATAATCGACGTCTTCAGGCAACTCAACCGGCAAATCCTTTTCAGGAACAGCAACTTCGCCACATTTGTCACAATAGATGATAGGAATTGGAGCCCCCCAAAATCGCTGACGCGATAAAAGCCAATCTCTAAGCTTGTAATTTACAACTCGCTTCCCAAACCCGTCTTTCTCAATGTGGTCTTTGATCTTTTCTTTTGCTTCCATGATTGGAAGACCATCCAGGAAGTCACTGTTAATCATCGTGCCATTTTCCTCTTGTACCTGCTCAGCACTTTCAATAGGTGATTTATCACCATCATCTCCGACGACTACTCTTACAATCTCCAGATCCTTTTCCTTGGCAAATTCAAAATCGCGAATATCGTGCCCGGGCACACCAACAACACAACCGGTACCAACATGAGCCAAAACAAAGTCGCTTACATAGATGGGCATTTTCTTGCCATTCAAATTATTTATAGCAAAAAGCCCGGTATCAACCCCTGTTTTCTTTCGCCCTTCAGCGATCCTGTCGATGTCAGACTTTTTTCCGGCTTCACGAACATATTCTTCAACAGCTTTTTTGTCCTTGAATTCGTCAAAATTCTTTTTAACAAATTCACTCTCCGGCGCAACAACAATAAAGGTTGCACCAAAATTAGTGTCTGGGCGAGTAGTATACACAGAGATTTGCTCATCAAGCCCATCAACATCATAATAGATATCTATACCCTCGCTTCTGCCGATCCAGTTTCTTTGCATTAGCTTGGTTTTTTCAGGCCAATCAAGGTCTTCAAGACCATCCAGCAATCTTTGAGAATATTTAGAAGTCCTCCATGACCATTGCTCTAACTCCTTGTTTTGGACATCACTTTTACATCTCTCACATTTTCCATCCCAAACTTGCTCATTAGCCAAAACAGTTTTGCAGGAAGGGCAGTAATTTACCGAGCTCAATTTCTTATAAGCCAAACCGTTTTTATACATCTGTAAAAATAACCATTGAGTCCATTTGTAATACTCGGGATCCGATGTATTCACCATTTTGTCCCAGTCGTACATACAACCAATTCTTTTCAGCTGCTTAACCATGGTTTCCACATTCTTCGCAGTACTTTTGGATGGATGAACTCCGGTTTTGATTGCATAATTCTCTGCAGGCAAACCAAAGGCATCAAATCCCATTGGCTGAAAAACACTGTATCCTTTCATTCTCATATATCTGCCCCAGGAATCAGCAGGGCCATAGTTGTACCAATGACCGACATGGAGCTTGTCTCCCGAAGGATATGGAAACATCACAAGATTGTAGTATTTCTTTTTCGAACTCTTCAAATCAGCAGAATTCAATTTGGATTTGTCCCATATTTTCTGCCATTTCAGCTCGGTCTTTGTGCAATCATATTTAGACATGCACAAATATTACTGTAAGAAGGTGTTGTAGGCAAGAAGCCGGAACTAATCCTTGTCAGCATATGTAATTTTGTCCACAATCAACTGAGGGCTGTTGTTTTCGATTTCATCAATCTTGGGATAAAGATTTTTTATCCAACTGTCTTGTTCTTTAGGTTGGACCGGCGCATCGTCCTTCTGGTCGCTGTCACTTTGCAGGGCATCAACCTGCTCTGTCAAATCTCTAACAGAAAAGAGAATTCCGGATATCTTATTATTTTCATCCAGGACTAGCTCTGCGCTAAGCAATAGTAAAACTTCAGTGACATTTTTACGAATCCTGTAAGGCCCCATAGAGTGAGTTTGCTCATCTCCCTGTACAAGTGTGGTGTAATCATCTACAAAAGCCTCTAAGTCCTCAGGATTGATATAATTGAACAATTTTTCACCTATAACCCTTTTGCACTTGCTTCCAAGGATTTTACAAAAACTGTCGCTTGCAAATTCAATCTTGCCCTTTGCATCCGTTAAAAAGCTGGGATCACTTGTATTTTCAAGATGAGCGCTAAAAATAGCCCCTAAATCCTTGTCTGATACAGATTCTTCAACGGAGGAATGTGCACCGGAGTCCAAAACGTCAGCTTTTTTGTAGTCAATGCCACCGGTATCTCCGAGGAAAAAGAGCATAATGGAGAATGAGACCATAAATATAGCTAGTACAGATATGGCAATTTTATTGTTTTGCGAAATTTTAGACATTTTTGTTTTAGGTATTCTATTTCACCATACCTAATTATACAACAAAATAACAGGCAAGTCAACCGATTGATGCATGGGAATGGCTTATCTAACCCAGATTTTTGTGTCCGTGATAGTCATGGTCCTCAGATCCTAAATCATCCACAAACAAATCTCTGGCTGTAGTCTCCTTTTTTGAAGTTATTTCAAGGAAAGTGTGTGTCCAAACAGTATAAGAGAAAATATCAACTATTCCATTAAGATAAGCCGAAATGACAAGTCCAACGAAACCAACAACAGCACCTATAATGATACTAGTGGCGGGTATTGTGATTGTTGCAATATAACCGGTTATGAGCACTACAAGTAGAGGAATAAGAAATACCATCACAACCTGAATAATTATTCTTATACCAATCAAAATCATCAAAATCGTTATAAGAAAAGTATGTGTCCAATTCATAATAACCAATCTGGCACTGTCTTTCATCGACTTAAATACACCCTTATCGTCTATAACAATGTAAAAATCCGTATAGGTGAAGAGAAGTGTAAGAGCTAGACTCACAAGTATAAATATTATAAAAATAGGCAACAAAAACTTGAAAATTACAGGTCCGAGGTTGCGCAAAACAAAAGACATCTCAATCAAAATCGCAAAAAACGCAAAAGTCTTAATCAATAAGTGGTATTCAAACAATTGCAAATAAGACATAAGTCCATATCTCATTCCTTTTCCAACACCTGTTTTCTGACCATTTTTGTTGCGCGCGATCACCTGAATAGCAGCAGCTTTAGCAAGAGTCGGAAAAAGGAGATAAAAAAGACCGGCAATAACTATCACAACAACAAGGGGGCCGGTCCAAGAAACATGTGCACCTATGAAGTCCCAGATAAAACTAACTACATCATGAAAAAAACTTTCATCCTCAGAATTAAACAAATACGATTTTTTGAAAGCGAAAAATTGATAAGCAATATACAAAACGCCCGCTGTAGTCGTGAAGAGAGAAGGAAAAAATCCAAACCACAAGATAAGTTTCTTGTTACTTTGCGTATACACCCATGACTCAGAAATCACTTTCCTATAGTCCATGCCCTGGATTCTATCACAAAAATTAAGTAAACCGTAAACCCATCTTAGTCCTTACTCTTGATAGGAGAATGGCAAACAAGTATATTTCAAGTATGAGCGCAACAAAAATAGAAAAAATTATTTTCAAGGAAAAAGATTTTACATGGATTTCTATAAGCAATCCGAATGAAAAGTCTCTACTATATCTGAAAAAGCATTATAAATTCCACCCACTTGATTTAGAAGATTGTCTTTCAGAAATTCAAAGACCAAAGATCGACGACTATGATGATTATTTATTCATAGTATTGCATATTCCAGTACGCACACCTCGCAAAAAACAGTTGCAGACTTCGGAATTAAACATTTTTGTGGGTCCAAACTTCCTCATTACTCTTCATGATGATAATCAGACCATGAAAAGTGTTTCCGAAAAATGTAAAAAGAAAAAGAATGTAAAGGAAGAATACAGGCAAAAAGGCGCAGGTTACCTTCTATATATGATAATTGATGATCTGTTCGAGTCCGGATTTCCAATACTTGATGATCTTGCCAAACACATTAATGGACTTGAGATAGAAGTTTTTGATTCTGATTATTCTAAAGACAGGTTAAAGGAAATATTGCTCCTCAAAAAAGACATCATCAATTTTCGCCGAATCATCATGCCTCAACGTGCGATTATTGCCCAGCTTGAGCACAAAAACAAAAAATTCCTACCTGATAATTTAGATGTGTATTTCGATGATGTAGTAGATAAAATTGAGAAAATGTGGAATAACCTGGAGAACTCCCAAGAATTGGTGGGATCATTGCAGGAAACTAATGAATCCATCATCTCGCACAACACAAATAATATAATAAAGATTTTAACAATATTTTCTGTTGTGATGTTGCCTTTGACCTTTATTACGGGATTTTATGGGATGAATGTAACTCCATTACCATTTGCTCATGGAGAAAATCCCGCACTGGTTATTACAGGAATATTTCTAATTGTAATAGTGGGAATGATATCATATTTTAGATATAGGAAATGGCTCTAGTCCTAGGTGAAGCTTTTAGGGCTTGCCAAAATCCCTCTATATTTGTATACTTTATTGGCGTAAAAATTTTCTACTACTATGGATAGAACAAAAAAGAAGAAATTAATGGGTAAGTATGGTGAGCATCAGAAGGACACAGGTTCTTCACAGGTTCAGATAGCTGTTTTGACAGAAAGAATAAATGAGCTTTCAAAACATCTGGAAGAACACCCTAAAGATGATCACTCTCGTCGTGGACTACTTGGGCTTGTTGGGAAACGACGCAAACATCTAAATTATCTTCGTCTTCATAAGAAAGACGAATACGAACAACTTCTTAAAAAGTTGAAACTTAGAAAATAATCGTTCTTTAAAATATGGCGCTTAAGCGCTATGCACCATCATCATAAACCCCTAAACTCTTAAGTTACAGGATTCAGCCCACCATAGGCGGGTTGAATCTTGCAACTTGAGTGCAATGGTTCTGATATGGGCGCAAAAATCTTTAACCCATACATTATGGAACCAATTGAAGTAAAAATGGATCTCGCGGGACGCGAGTTTACCATTAAAAATTATCCATTCGCTACATATGCTAGCGGATATGCGATAGTTTCATTGGGCGATACTGTCATTATGGCAAACGCTTCAATGAGCGAAAAAGGTAAAGAAGGAGCTACGTATTTTCCAATGTTCGTTGATTACGAGGAAAAAATGTACGCTTCAGGAAAGATCAAAGGCAGCCGTTTCGTTAAACGAGACGGAAGACCATCCGAAAATGCAGTTATTATTTCACGTCTAATAGATAGACCGATTAGACCGCTTTTCCCAAAGAATACAACGAACGAAGTGCAAATCATATGTTCCGCGCTTTCAGCAGACCTGGAAGTAGACCCGGGGACCACAGCCATTAATGCTGCATCAGTTGCGTTGATGATAAGTGGTGCACCTTTCGAAGGTCCGATTGGGGCAGTAAGAATGGGGTACGTAGACGAAAAATTGGTAGTCAATCCAACATACGAACAATGTGAAGAAGGAAAGATGAATCTGGTTGTCGTAGGAACAATGGACGCAATAACTATGGTGGAAGCGGGAATGAAAGAAGTCCCCGAGGAAATCGTTCTTCAAGCGCTGGAGGAAGCTCACAAAGTAATAAAAGAAATCTGCCAACTTCAACTTGATTACGCTAAAAACTTCTCACCGACACCTATAGAAGCGGAAATAGCGGAGCCAAGCGAAGAAGCGCTAAAAGCTGTAGAGGATTATGTTACGCCTGATATGCTTGCAACAATCGGAGGTAAGACCAAAATGGATGTAAAGGAAAAGATCCACGCAATAGAAGAAGGAATGTTCGGGAAATATGCTGCAGAAATTGAG
>JAQBYK010000018.1 GCA_027622635.1 bacterium | reverse complement strand
TGGGAAGCAGGGGGTGAGTAGACACTCACCTTGTCGGTTTTTCAGTGATTTTTGATTTTGAAATTATAATTTTTCGAATGATAGAGGAGGGTGAAAATTAATGGACAATTTTTCTCGTGTCGGGTTTGCGTCAAGTCAAAAAAATCCCCGGGGGAAATGGTTAACAATAATGTGGATCCTGGTTCTGTTGGTTTTGGGGTTTGGGTGGTTGAGAATTGGTGGGGTCTGGGTATTTGACAAAAAATCCCCGGGAAAAATCGGAACAATAGAAAGTTGGGGAATCGAGAGAATCGAGGGAATCGAGAGAATCGAGGGAAAATCCCCGGGGAAAATGCGGAGCAATAGAAGTTGGGATCTGGGGATCCGTGATTTCCAAAAAATCCCCGTATAAAACCACCACCACACATTTTCTTGACAAAAAAATCTCACAAAAGTACCCTTACTCTCCTAAATTTAAACACCTTTATCATGTCAGGAATGCCACCAAAACTAGGTCACCTTATCGGAGGACTGGAAGTATTTGACGGAGAAATAGAAGAAAGGCTTAATCCGGCTAATATCAATCAGGTAGCATCACTCTTCCACGTTGGTACAGCTGAACACATGGACGCAGCAGTCGCAGCAGCAGAAAACACAACTTCAGATTGGGCAGCAACAAGCAGAAGAGTTCGAGGCGAAGTCATCAGAAAAGCAGCAGCCCTTCTAGAAAACCCAGACTGGCAAACTCGCTTTGCAGACGCAATGGTAACAGAAGTAGGCAAAACGAGAGCAGGAGCACTGGGAGAAGTAGAAAAAACCAGAAGAATTCTAAATTATATGTCGGGACTGGCAACAGACGCAGAGGGCGATGTAATCCCTTCAGACCAGGCAGATGTCCTCCTATATACAGACAGCAAACCTGTAGGGGTAGCCGGTATCATCACTCCTTTTAATTTTCCCCTTGCAGTTACAGCATGGAAAGTCGCCCCGGCACTCATTGCCGGTTGTCCTGTTGTAATCAAACCATCACCGGCCGCACCAAAAAGCGCACAACTTTTCTGTAAACTCTTAAATGAAGCAATAAGACAAGTTGCCGAACTTTCAATAGAGGGAGAAGACGCACAAAGAGCAATCAATCCAAAATATCTCGGACTAATAAACCTGGTACACGGTGGACCGGATGTAGTTGAAGCCATGGTCAAAAACCCTGCTGTACAAGCCATTTCATTTACCGGATCGACAGAAGTTGGAAAAATTCTTCTAAAAATGGCAATATCAGAGCGTGGTGACAACCCTCTTGACCCAAGACATTTCGTTGCAGAAATGGGCGGTCAAAATGCCATCATAGTCGACAAAGATGCGGACCTCGAAGAAGCCGCAACTCAAGCAGTCAACGGTTTTGCAATGGGAGAAGGACAAAGATGTACAGCCACAAGCCGATTTATTGTACTCGAGGAAGTATATGAGGAATTCAAAAGACTCGTAGTAGAAAAAACCAGAGCATTAAAAATCGGTCCGGGATCAGATCCGGAAACTCAAGTCGGACCACTTGTTTCAGAACAAGCTGTAACAAAAGCAATAAACTCAATACAAGCAGCCACGAGAAACGGCATGGAACTTGTAATAGGAGGCAATGCTCTTACAGAAGGCATATACAAAGACGGTCACTATATGGAACCAACCATCCTGGAAGGCAATCCCGATGACGAAAGTCACCTCGCACTACGCCAAGAAATTTTTGGACCGGTGGCGGGTCTATGCAAAGTCCAAGATATAGACGAAGCCATCAGAGTAGCCAACGAAACAGTTGGACACAAACATGCAGCATCTATTTACACCGAAAGTCGCAGAAGTATTGGTAAAGTCATAAATCGTTTGGAAGTAGGAATGGTCCACGTATGCCGCCCAACACTTGGAGGAGACGCACAGTCAGGATTTGGTGGAATGGGTGGAGACACAAGTCTGGGAATACGAGAAATGGGTAAACATGCCTTAGCTCCTTTCCTTTGGGATAGAACTGTAGACATAGACTTTGGGGTTGGGAGCGAGAGCCTGGACGCACGTTCACGCTAGGCAAAAGACGGAACTTAAATATCAGCATCTTCTTCAGGGACAGCTTCATATGATGCATGTTTCTTCTCTAATTCCTCCTCATCACCACCGGCAGTAGAGTAGTCTTCCTTAGCTTGTATAAGCTCATCATTCGCCGCTTCCACTTTTGCTTTAGCGGCATTTAATAAAGAATTATTATACTCCAAAACCTCTGTTGCGCTTCGAAGATTTTCTTCCGCAACGGCTAAATCCTGTTTATCTTTTTCCTGAAGTACAGGCTTAAAATCATCAGTCCTGTATCTTTTTTTAAAAAGTGATTGCAATTTTGATACTCTACCCCTGGCAGTTCTGTAGTCATTAAGAGACCCTATGCCATCCGGATGAGATTTAATCTTGGCAACCAGGCCCTCAGCCTCCATCTTTCTCAAAAAGGCAATCTGGTACTTAACCTCAGCTTCCGCCATTGCATCAGGCCCATATCCGGCAACCTCCCCAAGCCACGCATCAATAGCCTGATCCACTTCTACCTGTGCAACTTCAATATTCCCTTTATTAACGCCTTTCAACATTCTAAGTAATTCACCCTTGATTTCCTTTTGTCTCGCCTTGGGCAAACTTTTTACCTCAGTTTGTAATTGGTCAACCTTATCGATAAAAGTCTCCGTCATTGCATCTTCCTGCCCGGGTAAAAGCGCAACCTCCCGGTCTTTGACCTTGTCTATCTTATCAATCCTGCTTTGTTGTTTATCAAGTTTTCCCATCCTATGAGTTGTCTAATTCATCTAATAATTTATCCATTTCCTCGCCTTCAAATTCACAATCCGCTTCCTCCTTCACAACCATCACTTTGGATTTTCCTTTACTAAGAATACGATTAAGCTCACCCAAAGCAGCTTTTCCATTTACTTTAATGTATTCCTTCACTGCACCGGAAAGTGCAGCTTTTTCTTTTTCCAAAATAAGCAAAAGTGATTCTTTCTCCTTTAAAGTAGCCGTTTTCAGCCTTTCTAAAATCTTGATTTCCTGCTTCTCACTCAAGAAAAGTGAATTTTCAACCAACCCGGCAATTTTTACATCTAAATCTTCCATTTGTGACATTAATCGCTTAATTATAGCAAAATTTACAGAAAATTTCCACGTGCTATAATCGCGCCATGTGTTTTTCAGCAACAGCCAGTTTCCTTGCAAGCGGATTTCTATCAGGAAGTAGCGCACTAGCTCTATATAAGAATAAAATCCGCAAACATATACCGATAATCTTGATTCCTCTACTTTTTGCAATTCAACAATTGATAGAAGGCATTCAATGGCTGATCAAGACACCAAGCACATTTAGTATCACCCTGACCTACTTGTTTCTTCTGTTTGCCTACATTCTATGGCCGGCATATACACCACTCGCGATAAGATATGTTGAAGAAGACAAAGGCAGAAAGAAAATTCTTACATTTTTCTCAATTCTTGGAATAGGAGTAAGTGTTTTTTTGCTCTTCCACCTTTTCATAAATATTCCTACATCGAGTATCGTAAATGGAAATATCAGCTACACTTTGAAAATACAAAAAATTCCATTTGGGTTTATTTTATATACAATAGCTGCTGCCGGATGTTGTTTAGTATCAAGCTACAAATTTATCAGAATATACGGAATAGCGCTAATACTGGCGTTCATAGCCTCCTTATACCTATATTTCCACGCATGGCCTTCAACTTGGTGCTTCTTCGCAGCAATACTCAGTACAATAATTACCTACCATTACATCAAAGACTAAAATGAACACACTTTCACTTGGCGAAAAAGGGGTAGAAAAAGGCAATCTAGCTATTGTGGTAGATGCTATTAGAATTGCTCTCGACAAAATTTCTCAAACTAAACTACCTACTCTTTCAAGAATCGCGGACCAAATTCATAAAAGAATCAAAATAGTTGAAATCCTGGGGCATTTTAACTCAGTCTCAAGTCACGATCACAGAGACATGCCGGACGATCTGGCTGATGCATGTACCCAAGATGGAATTCACGAGAATGGCAGGACACTTGCGGCTAAAAGTAACCTATTCATAAGCCAATGGTTTGATAAAGAATTAAGCGGTAAAGAAGGACTTTTACATGGTACAGATGCAATGTTTGTAATTGGACCGATGATAGCCAGAATGCTTTATGAAGATGAACACGTACAAGAAATTGAAAACATCAGATTCCATTTACCGGTAACTAATCAATTGGAATTTTATGTAGGTGAAGATAAATCAGAAATAGATTTTTTTAGTAGAGACAGAAAACCGGCGATAACAGCATCTATAAGAACCGGCAAAAGGCAAATCATTGTTATGGCATTTGAAACCGATCAACCCATTGAAAGAAGAGCGGCCTCAAATACTTTCGTCCAAAAAATATGCGCAATCCCTTTTGCAGAGGCAATAATCGACAAGATGCCTCCAACAAGAGGAATAAAACTCAAGAAATTAAACATAAAAGATCAGCACCACTACGACAAACTCAGACAACAAAATCACGTCGGCATGGTCACCACTACTCTACTCGACACAGTTGTTACAGCAGCAATAGCCCTGGGACACGCAGGTCACATTCCAAATGAAAATCCATTGGGTGGTGGATTTCAAAACTTAGTATTATCAAAACCACATCAACTCACCAGAGGCTGCACTTTCGCCTTCACGGAAATTGGAGAACCCAAAACAACTGCATCGGGTGCTCAAATCTACCCACTACATTTTGTGTTTGAAGGACCATTTGAAGAAGAAGTAGCCACAGGAATCTTCAACTGGGTATCCAGACCAAACAATTAACGCCCATCTCTGATATTCAAGGAAAAATCTTCACAATCTCCTTAAGAAATATCCTTGACGTAATCTACTGTGCTATTAAAATTCGTACACTTAACATGTATAATCCATACATGAAAAAAATTCCACAATCTCTTCGCCAGTGGTTTGTACTACATTTTATAGTAGACATAACTTTTGGAGTACCTCTAATGATCGCACCAATATGGACGCTTGAGCTATTTAACTTCACTTCTGTAGAGACATTGACTGCCAGATTGGTTGCCGCTGCCCTAATTGGTATAGGAACAACTTCACTTATGATGCATAAGGGAAACCTGGAGAGTTTTCACACAATGCTAAACCTGAAAATCATCTGGTCAATCTCAGCAATGACAGGAATCTTATGGACGATACTGGAAGGGACTTTACCATCAACAGCCTGGTTAATTTTTGGAATTTTTGCCGTATTTTCCATCGCTTGGATCCACTTCAAAATTTCTCTCAAAAATCTCTAACCTGTACAAACCTGTAAATCTACTTGACAAAAATCAGACAAAACAGTAGATTAAGAATACATTCATTAACCCTGTCAACTATGGCATACTCACACACCAATAGTAAGGGTCAAACCTACTATCTACATTCTAAGGATGTAACACTCCGCGGAGGTAGACAGCAAACCATTTATTACTTCGCTAAAGAGGTAAAAGATGGAGCACTAGACGATTTACCTTCAGGAAAACAGGTAGTCGAGAACGGAAGGACAGGTCTACCATTACTGAAGAACGCGTAAAGGTAGCTCAAACCTCATTCAACAGAAAGACCTCCATTAAGGAGGTTTTTCTTTTTGTCCAAATTCTATATAGTATAGGGGATCCTATGAAAAAGATTCTTCCTCTCATTTTAGTATTATCAATAAGTACCTCTGTTTTCGCAAAAGATTTCTCAGATGTAAGAGAGTCCAGCCCATATTTCAATGCGACTCAATACCTTTCTCAAATAGGTGTGATAAATGGATATTCCGATGGAACTTTTAAGCCATACAATGAGATTAACCGGGCGGAATTACTAAAACTGTTAATAGAAGGAGCAGGAATTTCCATACAAACACCAAGCTCAAATTGCTTCCCGGACACACCCTACAATCAGTGGTATAGCCCATACATTTGTACAGCTAAAACTCTGGGATTCATCAATGGCTACCCTGATGGAACATTCAAACCGGCGCAAAAAATAAACAAAGTGGAAGCCATAAAAATGCTTGGAGAAGTTTATTCCTGGCAATTGCCAAAAACAAGCACTCCTCTCTATGATGACACCCCGATTAACCAATGGTATATCCCCTACTTAAGCTACGCCAAAACCAAAAACCTTTTACCGGAATCGGGTGCGGAATATAAACCTGAAAGCAATATGATCCGCGGAAGTATTTCTGAAACACTTTATAGATATTTAATTACAAAAGAATTGGATGAAAAAATGTATTCTGAAGATCTGAAAATAGATTTGCCTGAAGAAACAGATTTAAAAATCTCTAAAACAAAATTTCAAAACACCGTACTGGCACCGGGAGAAATAAAAATAGTTTTGAGTTGGGATACGCCGGATCCGAATACAGAAGAAGAAACCGAGATCCCTGTAGACCTAGACGCACACTTAATTCAACCAAACGACGAAGAAATCTATTTCGCTAAAAAAATATCGAGCAACGTTGATTCTTTAATGGAAATAATAGATGGAGATGAGGTCATCAACATTAGAAATTATCAAGACGGAACATACGAATATTTCGTAAACAATTTTGCAGGAGAACAGAGTTTTACATCTGTAAACGCAAAAGTGGAAATCTACGACCAAAATGGACTGGCAGGAATTTTTTATCCCGAAGAAGAATGGGAAAACAAACTTTGGGAAGTCTTCGAACTATCGGAAGATAGAGAGATAATTGAAATCAACAAAATCGGAAACTGCGAACTGATCACAAAAATCACAGTGGTTTGCCCTGAAATTTAATTCTTCCATTTTATAGAACAACCCATCGAAGGAATTTGATCCTCTGATGGCAGTTTACCATTTAGAATGGCTGTTATCGCATCGGCCAAATCCTCTTTTTGTACCTCAGACGGCTCCTGCCAATTATCGTCTATCCGACCATGATAAGCAAGCTTACGATCTTTATCAAAGACATAAATATCGGGAGTACACTGAGCCTTGTATTTTTTTGCAACTTCCTGGGTTTCATCAGCAAGATA
The DNA here is from genome assembly GCA_027622635.1 of bacterium. Lineage (GTDB taxonomy): Bacteria > Patescibacteriota > Gracilibacteria > UBA1369 > LOWO2-01-FULL-3 > JAQBYK01. Next base: position 8,005 of record JAQBYK010000018.1, on the reverse strand, counting down.
AGGGAAATTCATCTTGTATTTCTTAGAATATTTTTGCATGTTTTCAAAACTATCCTCCGCGTAATCCGGATTAATATTTGCATTGATACCGACAAACTGTACACCTTCATCTTTGAATCGCTCCTGTAAAGCAACAAGTCGACCCCAAACTGCCTGCACATATGGGCAATGATTACACATAAACACAATCACCAAAACTTTCGCTTCAGAAAAATTTTTCAAAGTATGGGTTTGCTCATCAATACCTTTAAGAGAAAAATTAGCGGCAGGCTCCCCCATTTCCAATTGTAGAGATTCCAGTAGGACCATCGGGGCACAGTTTAGCACATTCACATTAAATTTTCCCAAGAGATTTTTGGGGAAGCTTGGGGATTTTCCCCGGGGATTTCTGGTTAATTTGTGGCTTGTATAAGCGAAGGAATGGTCTTCCAAGGTTTGAGATAGTCTAGGTATTTTGTATTTGGTTTTTCAGACATTATATTTTTATTCTAGTAAATCTATATCATCTTGGATACTATGTCCTTCTGGAGCACCTTCACCACTTTCGTCCGGGGCACCTTCATTAGTACTTCCTTCTTCATCAGTGTTATCCCATGGATTTTGTACGTCACCTATCCTTCGAACTTCTTCAGCTTCGTCTACTTTTCTTTTTGCTTCAATTTCTTCTCTTCTTTTTTCTGCAGCTGTTTTAGGCTTAGGCTTTTCGTCTTCCCCACCACCACCGGACAATCCGGGATATTTCTTGGCACCGGGCAAGTTAAAAGATGCCTCGACCCCCATCGCCTCAAGCTTTACCCTTACATCATCACTTCTCATTGCGGCACCACGCATAATTCCCTCAACTCTCGCCATAGAAGTATGACAAGCCTGCAAATCATCAACCTCTACAGATTTATCATCAATCCCGACACCGGAAAGAATTCCCTCAAGTCTCGCAAGTTCAACCTGACAATTTGCCAGTTCAGGATCCTTCTTACAGGAAGATAAAGACAAAATAAGAATTAAAAGCGGTGCAAATCTAACCAGAGACCTTATAGCACCAAGCGAAACCTCTCCTTCCGACTCAAGATCAATACGAGAATCCAATTCAGACATATCACTTTAGATTATCAACGGATGAAAAAACTACCATGAAACATCTTGCAAGTGCAAGTAGATTTCAGAAAAGAATGGCTTTAAAAGGAGCATAAGTATGCATACTTCTCACGTGAGAGAATGTAGACAAAGTTTTCCCCGGGGATTTTTGGTTCATTCAAGGCTTGTATACGCCATGCGAAATAGGAGCGCTCGCCCACTCCCAGCATTACTTCACATCACAAACTGCAATCTCCCCTGTTCTCTATCATAGACACGCCTGATTTCCATGCGATTTAAGACGTCAATAAGCGCCTTTCCGGCTGCCACAGTTACATCGGTATCCGAAGCATGACCATACCACTGTTTCCCATCTCCATCAGTCCATTCAATATTAACCATACCAACCGCCTCCTTCTCGGGAGTAAGCGCGTTAATTGCAAATGAGGTTAATTGTCCTTTCAATCTGGAAACCTTTACAATCGCTGAATACAATGCGGAAACCGGACCATCTCCCTCGGCCTCAATCTCTTCCATCTCCTCACCGCACCTGATCACACAATCAGCCTTGGCCATTTTGTCCTTTTCGGAAAAAATCCGCGCACTCACAAGCTCAAATTTCTTATCAACATCATAATCCATCGCAACCATGATCAAATCCTCGTCATAGATGTTCTTCTTTCGATCAGCAAGCGCCTTAAACTTCTTGAAAATGCTATCAAGCCTTTCACTGCTCACCTTGATGCCCAAACCTTCTAAACGAGCTGCAAGAGCTTTTCTACCGGAATGTTTACCCAAGATAAGCTGACTGGACTGATAACCGACATCCTCCGGTTTCATAATCTCATAAGTAAGACTGTAATTCATAACACCATGCTGATGAATACCTGCCTCATGCGCAAAAGCGTTTCGCCCCACAATTGCCTTATTGGGCTGCACTTTTTGACCGGTGATCTGCTGCAACAACTTACTGGTCGCAAAAAGCTGTGGAGTAATAATCCCGGTTGCACCCGGATAAAGATCAGGACGAGTTTTCATTGCCATAACCACCTCCTCTAAAGCAGCGTTGCCGGCACGCTCACCAATGCCATTAATAGTACATTCGACTTGCGTAGCGCCATTTCTGACTCCGGCAAGACTATTCGCAACTGCCATCCCCAAGTCATTATGACAATGTGTTGAAATAATCACCTTATCAGCACCGGGGACATTTTCTCTAATAAATTTTATCAAATCTCCAAATTCCTCGGGAGTGCTATATCCAACCGTATCAGGAATATTAAGAGTGTCCGCACCGGCCTTTATGGCTTCAGTCAAAATCTCAACCAAAAACTTACGATCACTACGCGTCGCATCCTCCGGAGAAAAATCCACCATCGATGTAAATGAACGAGCCAATTTAACTCCCATAATCGCCTTTTTGATGGCTTCATCTCTAGTCATTTTGAGTTTATGCTCAAGATGAATATCACTCGTAGCAATAAATACATGCACACGCGGCTTTGCCGCATCCACCAAAGCCTTCATTGTTGCTTCAATATCCTGCTCATGGCATCTGGCCAATCCACAAACCTCGGTATTTTCACACATTTCACCTATTTGCCGAACAGACTCAAAATCATCATCTGATGCCGCCGCAAAACCGGCCTCAATCACATCCACACCCAAATTTTCCAATTGCTTTGCCATAATTAGTTTTTCACGAAGATTCATAGAGAATCCCGGAGACTGCTCCCCGTCGCGCAAAGTTGTATCAAATATTTTTATCATGTTTTTTTTGTTAAATTATTAAATTAAAAATTGGAAATTGCTTTAGCGATCACGTCCCCCATAACGCTTGTCGATACTACCTTTCCATCGGCAATATCGGCAGTTCGATATCCATCTCGCAGGGCACTATCAACAGCCTTCATAATAGCCTCGTACTCCTTATCCATGTTAAATGAATACCTAAGCATCATCGCTCCGGAAAGAATCATTCCAATTGGATTGGCAATGTCTTTTCCGGCAATATCCTGAGCACTGCCTCCGGAAGGTTCGTACAATCCAAAGCCTTCTGTATTGATGGAAGCGGAAGGCAACATGCCAAGAGAGCCTGCAAGAACACTTAATTCATCCGAAATTATATCCCCAAACATATTTGGCATTAACAATGTATCAAATCGAGACGGATTTTTCATAATCTGCATAGCCGCATTATCTACAAGCATATGCTCGTACTCAACATCCGGAAAATCCTTCGCGACTCTTGTAACAACCTCCCGCCACAACCTACCGCAAGCAAGGACATTTGCCTTATCAATCGAAGTAACTTTCTTAGCCCTCTTCATCGCAAACTCAAAAGCCACTCTGGAAATCGATTCAATCTCAGAAGAACTATATTCCATCACATCTCTGGCAACACCATCATTTATTTCGTGAGTACCAAAGTAAATCCCACCGGCAAGCTCACGTACACACAAAATATCCACATCACCCGGGTCTTTAAGAACACAGGGTAAATCTTCATGAGTTTTAACAGGTCTTAAATTTACATTAAAGTTAAATGCTTTTCGTAAAGCCAAAATCGAGTTAACCTCACAATTCCGCCATTTTTCTTCATCACTTCCAACCGGTCCTCCCACAGAACCAAATAAAATTGCGTCCGCTTCATTGCAAATTCGCCTGGTTTCATCAGGGAAATGGTCACGATATTCATCCCAGGCAGCACCGCCAATCAAGGCATCAAAAAATTTAAATTCAGTACCATAAATCTGAGAAATAGCATTCAAAACCTTCAAGGCCTGCACCATAACCTCAGGACCTATACCATCACCACTTAATATCGCTATTTTTTTCATAATCGTGATGTATCAAGAAATGAAACACGGTCCTTATCAAATTTTTTAATTTCATCCATGCTCTCGAGTAAATAATCCATATCATCAATACCTTTCATCAAACATTCTTTGCGAAAAGGATCTATTCCAAAATCGTACTTAGAACCATCCGGCAAAACAACAGTTTGGCTTTCTAAAGCCACTTTCAATGCATACTTCTCACGTGAGAGTTTTTCGCAAGCACCGGGAATTTTGTCAACACCCTTAACTGCCTCTAAATCATTAAATATTTTGTCAACAACAGCACTCTCCAAAACTACGGGCAAAACTCCATTCTTAAGTGCATTATTGTAAAATATATCCCCAAAAGAGGAAGCGATCACAACTCGTATACCAAAGTCGTAAAGAGCCCATGGAGCATGTTCACGAGAACTACCACAACCAAAATTATCACCTGCAACTATAATCTGCGTATCACGATATTTCTCTAACTCAAGTTCATCGGCGATCCGCTCAAAAAGATGCTCTCCCAAGCCATCTCGAGTAGTTACACGTAAGAAATCAGCGGGAATGATAAGGTCAGTATCTACATCCCTACGATTAACAGGAAAAACCTGTGACTCAATAACCCATTTTGTATAATTCATTTGTTAATTGGTTTATCGGTTGCTCCGCTAACGCTTCGCAACTTTCTTACATCAGTTATTTTGCCGGTCACAGCCGCAGCCGCAGCCATAATAGGACTCATCAAATGAGTAATCGATCCTTTACCCTGCCGACCAACAAAGTTTCGATTACTCGTACTTGCGCATCTCTTCCCTTCCGGCACCTTATCATCATTCATCGCTAGACACATGCTACATCCCGGATTGCGAAACTCCGCTCCGGCTTCCTCAAAAATCCGATCCAATCCCTCATAAATCGCTATATCACGCACGCTTTCGGAGCCAGGCACAACATATACACAAACTCCATCTGCAACTTTTCTGTTTTTAAAAATTCCGGCAGCTTCACGCAAATCAGAAATACGTGCATTTGTACACGAACCGATAAAAACATAATCCACAGGAATTCCTTCAATCGCATCACCGGAATTTAACTGCACATATTCCAAGGCCTTTTTGGATGATTCATCGCAGGCCTCAGGCACATTTTCCCCAATATTTACAGACTGACCCGGATTAAATCCCCAGGTAACCATTGGTGCCAAATCCGATACATCAATAATCACTTCTCTATCATATCTACAACCTTCGTCACTTCGTAAACTACTCCAATATTCAACCGCTTCTCTCCATTTCATACCTCTCGGGACACATTTTCGATCCCTCATATATTCAAAAGTAATATCATCAGGGGCAATCAAACCGGCACGTGCACCACACTCAATGCTCATGTTGCAAATCGTCATGCGCCCATCCATTGGCATAGTACGAACACTTTCTCCACAATACTCAATCACATAGCCCTTAGCCCCACCAACTCCGATCTCCTGTATCAAACGTAAAATCATATCCTTCGCGGTTATGCTATCTCCAACATCACCACTAAACTCAACCTTCATGGTTTTTGGAGTTTCTTGTAAAATACATCCTGTAGCCATAACGTGTCCAACTTCGGTGGTTCCAATGCCAAAACCGATGGCTCCAAACGCACCATGTGTAGAAGTATGACTATCACCACAAACTATCGTCATTCCGGGCTGGGTCAATCCAAGCTCGGGACCTATCACATGTACAATTCCCTGGTTTCCACTATCCACATCAAACAACTTTATCCCAAAATCCTCACAATTTTTTCTCAAAGTGTTAATTTGATGAAGAGATGCGGCATCGGTAATAATTTGCCGATTTTTGGCGGTAGAAACATTATGATCAACTGTAGCTACACAGCGGCCTCTATCATGAATAGACAAGCCACGCTCTTTCAAAGCCGAAAATGCCTGAGGAGAAGTCACTTCATGAATCAAATGAAGATCAATCGCAAAAACATCCGGATATCCATCCTTTGATTTAACCACATGTGCATCCCAAATTTTTTGAATAATATTCTGACTCATAATACAAAAAAAGCGCCAACTTTGGCGCCCATAGAAATTAGATTCGTACAAGCACCAAAACTTAACTACCTAGGAGTAGCATCAGTTTTTGAGCGCTTGATTTAATAAAAAACTTTATCATAACGACCCGAATTCTACGTAAGTGCATAATCTCTGTCAACTAAATTCATCAATATACCATCCTACAACAAAGGCCAAATCCATTCATAAAAGTATGGCATCAACAACCAGGTTAATACTCCCCCCATTATTGCAATAATTAAAGACTTATGACTCCAAATACTCAAAACCCCAAAGATGATTCCGCCAAGAGGAGGAATAAAAGTAAATGACTCCTTCACAAGCTGCTCCTCAGAGTAATCATCAAAATTAAGCAAATATTTAAATCCAAAATAAGCAACCCAAACTATTATCAAAACTCCATAAACAATAAAAAGCCTCCAATCAATATTTTCTCTGAACCACTTTTCTAAATCCTTATTGGACTCCCCCAATATATATTTTTTCATAATCTATTTATACCACAAGCAGTTCCAAACTTCATTCTACCATTGACACAATCCCCATTTTTCCCTTAAATTAGGCAACCATGGACAAAGACACATTCATGTCGACTCTCGAAGTCGGAGAAAAATTAGGAAGTGGTGCCGAAAGCAATTGCTATTTGATGGATAATGGAGAAGATCCGAAAACAGTTGTAAAAGTACCAAATTGGTTCGGGCGTGTCTGGCAAACACAAAGTGCGGAATATATAAGAGAATGCCTTAGAATACTTGGAAGCTTAGATATAAAACACATCAAAACACGCATCCATGAAGAGGCAGACATTACAATAAAAGGTAAGGAAAGAAGGGCAAAAATCGCGACAGAAACTAAGTACATAGAAGATATGGACTATCAGAAAATCCGCTATCGAGATTTAGTCGATCCAACAATGGGCCCTGAGTTAATAGAGGCTCTAAGCATTCTCGTTGAAAAGGCAGATAAAATATTCCACGCTCATCATCTTGGACTGGATCTTTATGGTGGCGCTATCGTTGTCGACGTCTTGAGAGGAATTTATCAAAGCCTACTACTCCAGATAGCAAAAGTTATCCCACCGGTAGCAAAAATGGCACAAGGAATTAAGGGACAAATACGAAATGTGATCCAAGAAGAAGATGGAGAGTTACTTCTGGTAGACACAGGCATGCACGACCTTAGGGCGAGAGGGAAATTTAAATTTATAACAAGAAACTTGCATCATTTACTCACAGCAAGTCTCATTGAAGTGTTAAAACGTGCAAACTCACAACTCCCACAAGAAGAGCAAGTTTTAGAAACAGAGCTCAAAGCCTTGCCATTCAATGGCCGATCATGGCATCAAAAACTAAGTAAGGCATTACTCAAAATGATGATTCCACTTTTTGAAAGATACGACGCTATTGAAGCAGGAGAATTGGATCCCAAAAAAGCAGCTCATATCTCAATAATTCCAATGGTCTAAAGGTAGATTCTGGCCAAACTTGACATATTCAGACTGTTCTTTAAAAAGACTTTAAAAAATTTGGTCGGTATTAAGGGGACTCTCTCATAATGTAAAGGAGGTACGACTCAAACGCCTTAGTAAGGCAAGCATCCGTAACCGAATTAGCTGGTAGAGAGTCTACTCTCTGCCGACCAACAACAAACCCGTACGATTACGTACATAGCGAGGTACTGCCAATGTCCGAGAACCCTGAGCCCACCGAGGGCACCCCCACCGAGCCCGAAGCGCCAACCGTCGCCACCGCCGAGACCGAGGCCGCCACATTAAACAATTGTGCAAACAATTCTGTGGTTTTTCAGCTAAATTGCCGCGCTTTTCTGTATAGATGGTCGTAGTAATTTGTTTGAGCATGGAGGCTAAGCTTCCACTTTTCCGGCACGCTGCCCTGAAATCCCACTAACCCGTTATGCATAAACTCGTGATGATTTTTGCAGAGTGGAATTAGCGTTTCGTGATCCCTGCTATAGGCATAAGGGGTGGTATGATGAAGATGATCATATGGTTTGTTGCAGTTCGGATAAGCAC